>JABHTG010000015.1 GCA_018697205.1 Nitrospina sp.
AGGTTTTCTTTCATTGGAAAGGCGTAATGAGCCATGAATTCTGGGAAAATTGAAGTTGTTTGCCCTTGCTGTGAAACCAAATTACAGGTCGATAAAAAAACAGGCGAGATTATCTGGGAAGAGAAGAAGGAAAAAATAATGCCTTCTTTATCTGACATGGTCAGAGAACATGATGCGCATAAAAAAGAACAGGAGTCATTATTCAATAAGCGAAGTGAAGTGCAAAAAGATAGAAGCCGTATTCTAGAAGAAAAGTTTAAGGAAGCTCAAAAGAATGTAGACAAATCCAAAGATATTCCACTTCGAGATATAGACTTAGATTGATTTTCTAATTTTAGCATTCTACCGCCATACCATCGTAAGCTAGCTCTACCCCAGTCGGCAACTTTGAAGAAACCTTTTCATGGTCAAACTTGTGATTTATATGTGTTAATATTGCGCGCTTTGGTTTAAGTTCTTTCACTGCATCTAGAGCTTGACCTAGTGAAAAGTGAGTTGGGTGCGGATCGAACCCTAGAGCATTGAGAATTAGAATGTCGAGGTTTTGTAGTTGTTTTTTTGACTCATATGGGAGTTCACTACAATCAGTTATATAGGCACATTTGTTGAGTTTGTAGCCTAATATAGTTAGTTTTCCATGAATAATGTCTAGTGGAGTTACTGACACTCCAGCTAGGTTAAAGCTTTTATTGCTAACTATATTTAAAGTAAGTTTGGGTAGTCCACCACCAACTTGTGTTGTTTCATCGAAAATATAGTTAAATTTTTCTTTGATTTCATGGATGGTCTTTTTATTTCCATAGCACGGGATAACAACTTTATTAAAGTGATTGAAGCTTCTCAACTCATCTATGCCATGTAAATGGTCGGCATGGTGATGTGTATATAAAACATGATTGATATGAGTGATGTTGTTTGTAAGACATTGTTGTCTAAGGTCTGTTGAGGTGTCTATTAGAAGGTGTTTTCCTTCATTGCGAATTAGTATAGAGGAACGCAAACGCTTGTTTTTTTTGTCATCTGAGCAACAAATGTTGCAGTCGCAACACAAGGAAGGGACCCCAGTGGATGTTCCTGAGCCTAGGAATAGAATATTCATTATCAATTAACTTATATACTTGGTTAAAATTATAGTTGGAATTCATTGTAGATAAAGGCTTTCCTATATGTCAAGGGAAGCGGACAGTTATGGTAGGATATTTATAAATTCACAAATATTATAATTGTCTACTTTTTGGATTAGGATTTTTTTTTACCATATATTCAATCAATTTTGATTTTTGTGATACATTGGCTGTCTTAAAACAACAATTTTTTTGTAAAATTTAGGAGAATAAAATGGCAACATTAGTTTCAAAACCTGCACCAGATTTTGGTGCTCAGGCTGTTATGCCTGACGGTTCATTTCAGCAACTAGAGTTATCCAACTATAAGGGCAAATATGTAGTACTTTTTTTCTATCCTTTGGACTTTACATTTGTTTGTCCTACGGAAATTATTGCGTTCAGTGAAAAAAATGCAGAGTTTGAAAAAAGGAATACTCAAGTCATAGGTGTTTCAATTGATAGTCATTTTTCTCATCTAGCTTGGAGAAATACTGATCGGAAGGTAGGTGGGTTAGGGGAGATAAAGTACCCTTTGGTTGCAGACCTTAGCAAGCAGATTAGTAAAGATTATGATGTTTTGGCAGATATGGGAATTGCATTTCGCGGATTATTTTTGATTGATAAAGATGGTGTGGTGCAACACCAACTAGTAAATAACTTACCTCTTGGACGTAATGTAGATGAAGCTTTACGTATGGTAGACGCATTGCAATATCATGAAAAAAACGGGGAGGTTTGCCCTGCTAACTGGAGTGAAGGGGCAGATGGAATGAAGCCCGATCCTAAAGGGTCACAGGAGTATTTTAACAAACACAATTAACTAGTATATAAGAGCTAAAGTTTTAGAAATTATTTTAGTCTACCTAGTTTAACTTGCTAAAACCCACGGGTGATATTAAGGCCCGTGGGTATTTTTTATGATTGTTTTATGTAATGATGACGGTTTCCAAGCTGTCGGAATTCGTGCTATTTATAAAGAATTAGCTAAACTCTATGAAGTTGTGATTGTTGCTCCAGAGACCGAGCAAAGCGCAATGGGGCATGCTATTACCATCACCCAACCACTTAAAGTGAGAAGGGTAGTAGAACATGGCAAGTTCATTGGTTATGCTGTTAATGGAACCCCCGCAGACTGTATAAAAATTGCCACTACCGTACTTTTTAAAAAACCACCATCCATGGTGGTCTCAGGCATCAATCAGGGAGGAAACCTGGGTACCTGCGCTATTTACTCAGGTACTGTTTCTGCAGCTACTGAAGCCTCAATAGAAGGGATTCCAGCTATAGCTATTTCCCTTGATTCATTCGAAAACTCCAATTTTAAGTTTGCGGCTAAATTTGGCGCCAAGCTGACAAAAATTATTTTAAAAAATGGTTTGCCAGATGGCGTTGCTCTTAATGTGAATATACCTGCAGTTCCTGAGTCAGAGGTTAAAGGTGTTTCTATTACTAGACAGGGAAAATCGCGAGTGATTGAAACATTTGATAAGCGAGTAGACCCGAGAAAAAATACTTATTACTGGATGGCAGGTGAGATGCGCTTTGATGAAGTTGACGAAGAAGCCGACTGTTTTCAGGTTTCAAATAACTATATTTCGATTACACCGATTCACTTTGATTTAACTAACTACAGTACAATAAATAAATTAAAAAGCTGGGATATTTCTCTCTAGAAAAAGCAAAAAGGTCGATGAGCATTGGCTCAACGACCTTTTATAAAGCTTTAAAAATTTTCTTACAAACTTTTCCGTTTATCTTAAACGGCACTTTCTTTAAGCGCTTCTTTTCGGCTAAGTTTGATTTTTCCTTGTTGATCTACATCGATAACCTTAACTTTTATTTCATCTCCTTCTTGGATTTCGTCAGAAACACTTTGAATGCGCCTGTCACAAATCTGAGAAATATGGACAAGGCCATCTGTTCCTGGAAAAATTTCTACAAAAGCCCCAAAGTCGACAATCTTCTTAACTTTTCCAAGATAAGTCTTGCCAACTTGTGCTTCTTGGATAAGATTTTCTATATATTCAATTGCTTTATCTGCAGCTGCTTGATCAGATGAAGCTATAGACACGAGACCACTGTCATCGATATCAACACTAACCCCGCACTTATCTATAATTCCACGAATTACTTTTCCACCAGGTCCAATGATATCTCGAATTTTATCTGTTGGTACTTTCATAGTAATGATTCTTGGAGCGTGCTTTGATAAATCGGGTCGAGGCGTATCAAGAGCTTTGTTCATTTCTCCTAAAATATGCATACGACCTTCTTTTGCCTGCTCCATAGCTTGTTCCATTATGCTCTTATCCAATCCCGCAATCTTAATATCCATTTGTAGGGCAGTAATACCATTTTTTGTGCCCGCAACTTTGAAGTCCATATCACCGAGGTGATCTTCGGAACCGAGAATATCGGATAAAATAGCTACTTGTTCTCCTTCTTTAATAAGACCCATAGCGATTCCAGCAACTGGATTTGAGATCGGAACTCCTGCATCCATAAGCGCTAAAGCACCACCACATACTGATGCCATAGATGATGACCCGTTGGACTCGAGAATGTCTGAAACAATCCTAATGGTATATGGAAACTTATCTTTGTCTGGAAGGACTGATACTAAAGCTCTTTCAGCTAGCATGCCATGTCCAATTTCTCTTCGTCCTGGACCGCCAATGAACTTGGTTTCACCTGTACAAAATGCTGGGAAATTGTAGTGGAGGTAAAAATGTTTCGTGCCTTTAAGTTCGAGTGTGTCTAAACGTTGTTCATCTGCATTAGTGCCAAGTGTTGCGCTTACTAGAGCCTGGGTTTCTCCTCGAGTAAAAACGGATGACCCATGAACACGTGGGAGGTAACCTGTTTTAATGCTTATAGGACGGACCTCATTAAGACTTCTCCCATCAACACGTTTTTTCTTTTCTAAAATCATTTTGCGCACTACGTTTTTCTCGGCATCATGGAACACATTACCAAGAGCCCCCTTTAGGTCGTCTTCTCCATCTGGGTTGATTTCAGCATCTAAGTCACTTTTAATTTGGCTAACAGCATTAACCCTTTCTTGCTTACCTATAATTTCCATAGCTTGTTCAAGTTTTGGGCAAGCAATATTGTTGACTCGTTCTACTAGAGCGGTGTCAATTTCCTCTTGTATTACAGTAGCTTTTTCTTTGCTAATCCGTTCCTTAAGCTGAATTTGCAGATCAATCAGCTTTTTAATACGCTCATGCCCGAACTCTAGAGCGCTCATCATCTCTTCTTCACTAGCCTCTTTAGCACCTGCTTCTACCATGACAATTCCGTCTGCAGTTCCGGCCATAAGAAGCTGGATATCACTATTTTCGCTTTCTTCGTTGGTAGGGTTGAATACAAAATTACCCTCAACTCTGCCAATTCGTGCTCCCGCAATTGGGTTGTCAAAAGGAATGTCTGATATCATCAAGGCAGCAGAAGCACCGGTCATAGCAATAATATCAGCAGGGTTAACTTGGTCATGGGAAATGACAAAGCACACGAGTTGAGTTTCATTGCGGAAACCATCTGGGAAAAGTGGACGCAGCGGCCTGTCAATTAATCTGCAGGTAAGTGTTTCATAGTCACTAGGTCGAGCTTCTCTTTTTAAGTATCCGCCTGGAATTTTTCCAGCAGCATAGGTTTTTTCTCTATAGTCAACTGTCAGCGGAAAAAAATCTATCCCCTCTCTTGCTTTTGGTGCCATCGTTGCGGCAACAAGTACCATTGTATCTCCTTGCCTGATGACGATAGAGCCACCTGCTTGCCGGGCAAGGTCGCCTGCTTCTAATGATATAGTTTTTCCGTCAAGTTCAATTTCTACTCTTTCCATTCAATATTCTCCAATGTTGATTAGCGCCTAATATTTAGACGTGAAATAATTTTTTGATATCGGTTGACGTCTTCATTTTTAAGGTGGTCAAGTAACTTTCTTCTTCGACTTACGATTTTTAATAGTCCCTGTCTAGAATGCTGATCCTTGTTATGGGATTTAAAGTGGTCGTTAAGATAATTTAGTCGGTTAGTTAAAAGTGCTATTTGAACCTCTGACGAACCAGTATCATTGTCATGCAGTTTGTAATCAGTAATGATGGTAGTTTTTGTGTCCTTAGTAAATGCCATAATGCTTGTCCTATTACAGGTTAGATGTAAGAGAATGATTGATAAATGTTTTCGCAGAGTAATCTAGAATAATAGTGGTTATTTAAGGTTATAATATTATTACACTGCGAAAACATTTCAATCACCCCTCTAAAATATCAAAAATTCAGCATAGTACTCTTTTTGCTTTAAAAACAATATCCTCTGGAGCTAGTTCTGATAATTTATCTTGGTTTATCACAGGCTCAACAACAGCGAGTACCTTGTTGCTATTTCCAAAAACCCGAAAATAATGGCCAGGTTCAAACCGGTCGGGAAGGGTTTCTAAAAAACATTTCGAAAGAGCTACTCCGTGAGATACAGGCTCGTGGTATTTTTCTTTTACACGGATCGCTGGGAGAAAGTTGAGGGCTTCTTCTAGAGGGAACAGCTTTTTAGGTAGACTGCCTTCTGCATATGAGGCTTCTAATTCTTCCAGAGTTAATGCGCGTCCTAAACCAAATAACCCAACCTTGGTTCGCGTTAGTCGAACCATATGAGCATAACAACCCAGTTTTTTACCAATATCATGCGATAGAGTACGGATGTAAGTTCCGGCAGAACATCGCACCTCAAAAAAAACCTGATTTTCCTCCTTTTTTATAAAATCTATTGAATATACAGTTATTTTAACCGGATCCCTAGCGATATTAATACCATTTCTGGCTAATTTGTAAAGAGGAATTCCATTTTTCTTTTTGGCTGAGTACATTGGAGGAATCTGGTCTTGTTCGCCCATAAACGTTTGAAAAACTTGTTTGACTCTAGCTTTAGTGACTAAAGACGGATCTTTACTAGATATTTTTCGTCCAGTAGCATCTTGAGTGTCGGTTTCTGAACCCAGTTCGAGGGTTGCGCGATAGGTTTTTTGCAGAGGTGATAAAAATTGGATAATTCGTGTGGAACGATTTAGACATATCGGAAGCACCCCTTCTGCAGCAGGATCTAAAGTTCCGATATGACCGGCTTTTTTTACGCCAAGAATTTTTCTAACCGACCAAACCATATCAAAAGAAGTTGGCCCTGCAGGTTTGAAAAGATTGACTATGCTATTGTGAGTGTAGCTCATTAATAATTTTATTTATTTTAGCAACTCGTTTTGCTGTTTCATCAAGTACAAATTCCAACATGGGAATATATCTAAGGTTAAGATTCTTACCTAAAGAACCTCGAATAAACCCGGATGCATTAGTCAGACCTGCAATGGTATTTTGTTGCTCGCACTCTGTTCCCATTACACTAATATAAACTTTAGCGTGCTTTAAGTTACTGCTTAATTCAACAGTTGTTACTGTAGTAAAACCAATTCTTGGGTCTTTCAGGCCTCTTTGAATGAGAGCCGAAATTTCTTGCAGTAGTAACTCCTGAACTTTATCTGATCGTTTAAACCGCATGGTTTTATGAAGTCTTAGATGATTTTATTCAGCTTGCGTTGGGACTTAGTTGACAAAATTGAATTTGAAAATCAATAGTTTCCAAAAAATACATGATTTTTAATAGTACTCATAAGATTTTTCGCCAGACGTAAATGATAAAATCTGCTAATAGAATAAGATGAAATTTTTTAGATATTGGGTATCAGCACTATAAGTTCCTTTAACTAAATCCGTCATAAAGGAAATAGAAATAAGGTTAGAATACATTATTTGATCAACGCTGGATTTCTTCTAAAATATAAGCTTCAACGACATCTCCTTGTTTTATATCTTGAAAATTTTCTAAAGAAATTCCACATTCGTAACCTTGTTGAACTTCCTTAACATCTTCCTTAAAGCGTCTTATTGAAGAGATTTTTCCCTGATAAACTACAACGCTATCTCGGATGAGCCTAGTTTCGAGGTTACGTTCTACTTTTCCTTGAGATACATGGCACCCGGCAACTGATCCCACTTTAGGGAGATTAAATACTTCTCTTACTTCAGCTCGGCCAATAATTATTTCTTTAAACTTTGGAGCAAGTAAGCCCTCAAGAGCATTCTTTATATCTTCAATAGCTTCATATATGACACTATACAATCGTACGTCTATTTTTTCGCGTTTTGCTAACTCGTCTGCTTTATCTGTTGGGCGAACATTAAACCCGATGACAATTGCGTTAGAGGCACTTGATAAGAGGATATCGGATTCTGTTATCCCACCAACCCCATCGTGTATTATTTTAAACCGTATTTCTTCGGTTTCTAACTTTGAGAATGCTTCCTGCACTGCGGAAATCGAACCTTGAGTATCAGCTTTAACTACAAGGTTGAGCACTTGAATTTTACCTTCTGCGATTTGATCGTGAAGGTCCTCCATGGTTACTTTAGCGGACTCGGCTAATTGCACTTCGCGCCGTTTTTTGAGACGCATTTCACTGTATTGCCTTGCCTTGCGTTCATCTTCAATTACATAAAATCTATCTCCTGGCTGAGGGACTTCGGGTATGCCTACTATTTCTACAGGCATCGAGGGTGTAGCTTTTGGAGTTTTATCGCCATTATCATTTATTAGTGCTCGTACTTTCCCAAAATATGGCCCGACAATAAAAGGCTGCCCTACCATTAATGTTCCTTTTTGTACGATTACTGTGGCAATGGGACCTCTTCCTTTATCCAGTTTTGATTCAATGACGACACCTTGTGGGCGGAGTGTTGGGTTTGCTTTTAGTTCCATGACCTCAGCTTGCAGGAGAACTAGTTCTAAGAGGTGATCGATCCCAGTATTCTGTAATGCAGAAACCTCTGTGAACATTGTCTGTCCACCCCAGTCCTCAGGCAATAAACCGAAATCGGCCAGTTGCTTTTTTACCTCTTCTGGCTTAGCTCCGGGTTTATCAATTTTATTGATAGCAACTAAAATCGGAACATTACCTGCATGAGCATGATCGATTGCCTCTTTAGTTTGAGGTTTAATACCATCATCAGCAGCAACTACTAGGATTACGATGTCTGTTACTTGGGCTCCTCGTGCACGCATTGCTGTGAATGCTTCATGTCCTGGTGTGTCAAGAAATGTAATGAATTGATCCTTAATCTTTGCTCGGTAGGCACCTATATGTTGAGTAATGCCACCTGCCTCAGCGTCCGTAAGGCTGGTCTTTCTTACAGCATCTAGCAATGATGTTTTCCCATGATCAACATGCCCCATGATTGTTACGATTGGTGGTCGGGGGATAATGTCTTTGGGGTTTTCTTTTTCTTCTTCTTCAAAGTCAATTGCGGACTTGTCCTTGATCAATTTAACTTCAAAACCTCGTTGGTCAGCTACCTTTGAAGCAACATCAAAGCTAAGACTTTGATTTATAGTGGTCATGACACCAAGGTCCATGAGCTCTTTTATTACATCGTTAGGAGAGCAGCGTAACTTTTCTGCTAAGTCACGAATCATCATGTTTTCTGATAGTTGGACAATTTCAAAGCTCTCTTCAACAACTTCAGTAGGTTGTTCTTCTATCTTGGGTAGTTCTGTCAGAGGTTTTTTCTTTGGTTCTTTTGGGGTTATTTTTTTTGGACTTTCCTCAGGTTTTTCTTTGGTTGGAATAGGCTTTTTTTCTACTTCTGTAGGCTTTTCTTCGTGCTTTACAATTTTGAGTCCGAGTTTTTTAGCTGTTTTAACGGGTGCTTTGCTTGCTTGGTCTTTTGACGAAGATTTCTTGGTAGTTTTAGATGCTTTAGTTTTTGCTTTCGTATCTTTTTTTGCGGTAGTTTTAGCTACTTTGGTTTTTGCTTTCGTCTCTTTTTTTGCAGTAGTCTTTTTCTTCGTGGTTAGTTTAGATTTTTTTTCTGTTGCTACTTTTTTAGTGGCTTTCGGGGATACCTTTTTAGGTGAAGGTTTGGGGGCGAATAGTTCGCGGATTTCATCCGCAATTGCATCTTCTATTGAACTCATATAATTCTTAACAACATGCCCTTTATCCTTTAAGGCATCTAAGATCTGGTCATTTTGAATGTTGAGCTCTAATGCCAATTTATTAATACGAATCTTTCCCAAAAAAACCTCCTAAACCAGTTTAAATTTTTATAATTAGTTTATAGCATTTTGCGTTCCCTTTAGATTCAAACGCTAATCATTACTAGCTAATTGTTTTTTTGCCTGTTTAATTATTTCAGCAGCTGTTTCTAAGTCTATTCCATCGATTTCTACCAATTCATCTTTTTTTGTTATAGAGAGCTCTGCCACAGTTTCAAAACCATTTTTAAGAAGACTTTCTATTACTGATGGAGAAACTTCACATAATTGATCTACAGGAATTTCTTGTTCGTCTTCTTCTTCTTCTTCTTCTTCTTCTTCTGGTTTTTCTTTTTTCTTTTGCTCGGCTTTAGAAGTTTCTTTTTCTTCAGCTTCTATTATTTTTTTGTTTATTTTTTCTGCAAACTCTAGAATCATCGCTGCTTTTTTAGGCCCAATTCCTGGAAGTGATGTCAGCCCTTCCACTCCTTGCTCAATTACATTAATGGCAGTAACTAAATTACCTTCAAAAAGAATAGCTGTGATCCTTTCTCCCAGCCCTTTTGCGGCACTAATTTCTTCTAAAAAATTAATTCCAGAAGTATTCTTTTTGGTAGATGGTAATAGGTTCGAAATATTTAACGGGTCATGAGCTTCCGACTCAGGCTTAATATCTATCCTTACTTTAACTAGTTTTGCGGCCAGTCGAACATTTTGTCCCTTCTTGCCAATTGCAAGAGATATTTGGTCGTCTGCAACAACAATTGTCATCTGGTTGTTCTCATTGTCTTTAATTATGCGAGAGACTTTAGCCGGACTTAGAGCGTTCTTTATAAATATCTCAGCGTCGTCAGAGTGTTCAACAATATCAATTTTTTCACCTCGGAGTTCTTGTACAATAGATTGAACGCGCATACCTCTCATTCCAACACAAGCTCCAACGGCATCTACGTCACGGTCGTTTGTTTTGACTGCTATTTTTGTTCTGCCATTGGGTTCTCGTACTATCCCCATGATTTCTATTATTCCTTCATTAATTTCAGGTACTTCTAATTCGAATAGATTTTTAATAAGTCCTGTGTGGGTGCGGGAGAGAATAACGGTAGCATTTCGGGCTGTTTTCCCGATATCAAGAACATATGCGCGAATACGATCTCCTCGATTAAATGACTCACGAAATACCTGCTCTCGTCTTGGGAGAATTCCCTCTGCTTTTCCAAGATCTACAATAATATCTCCACCTTGAAAGTGCTGTACGATCCCATTAATTAATTCGCCTTTTTTATCTTGAAAATCTTTGTAGACTATATCAATTTCCGCTTCACGTACTTTTTGTATAATCACTTGTTTTGCTAACTGAGCAGCGATTCGACCAAAGTTTTTTATAGCTAATGGGATGAGTAAGTTTTCTCCTATTTTAGTATCGGAGATAATTAACTGAGCGTCTTCTAATGAAATTTCTTCTTTAGAGTTGGTTACTTTATCGGTTACAATTTTTTCAGAGAAGACCTCTATCGCACCTGTTTCACGATTAAAATCGATTTGAAGAGGGGCAGTCGTTTCTAATTTTTTACGCGCGGCTGTTTCCATTGCATTTTTAAGAGCATCAATTAAAATCTCTTCAGCAATGCCTTTTTCTCTACCTAGTTGGCTTATCAGATCTAAAACTTCTCTGTTCATAATGTTAAAATTCGATAATTAAATTAGCTTTTGCTATGTCAGTCAATAAAATTTTCAAAACATCTTTTTTGTCTGCTAAAAATAGAGTGTCATTTGAAAAATCTATAATGGTTCCGGTGTTTTCTTTTTTATTCTTAATGGGCGAATAGGTTTTGATTTTAATTTGTTTCCCTTTGTTTCTTAGAAAATCGGCCTCTTTTTTTAAAGGTCGATCTAGGCCAGGGGAAGAAACCTCCAGAACATAATGAACGTCAACTAATCCGTGGATTTCAATTAAGTCTTCAATCTCTTGGCTTAGTTTTTGGCAGTCGTAAACTGTTACCCCTTGATTTTTGTCGATGAATACTCTCAGAGTCCAGACTTTGCCAGTTTTTTTGTACTCAACATCAACTAATTCAATATCACTTTCTTTGAGAGTTGGCTCAATGAGATGGGCAACAGACTGAGAAATAGAGGTTTTTTTCATGTTTCAGCAGCAAGCACATGAAGGTGCTTTTGCTTAGACTCTAATTAAGGCACTCTCTTTTTTGTGTCAAAGAGTTGGGGGACAAGCTATTTTCTTAGATTTTTTTGGAAAAAGAAAAAAAAAAAGCGAGGCATAAGCCGCGCTCAATAGGAACCAACTCTGTTGAACAGACTATACTAAAAGGCGTCAAGTGATGCAAGAAATTTTTTTATTATTGAGGAGCTAATAGTTGTCATAGATTTGATAGGATTTTAGGGATATTTTTTATTTCTTCAGGGAATGAAATTAACAGGGAGTCGCCACTTTTTCTTAACTTTATTTCTATTTTACCTTCATCAAGATTTTTGAGGCCAACGACTATTTGCATTGGGATACCAAGAAGCTCTGCATCTTTAAACTTTGCGCCTAACCTATCTGAGCGGTCATCAAGTAAAGTTTCCACTCCTAGTTTCCACAGAGTTTTATAGATTTTTTTAGCGGCTGAATATATGGTATTGTCCGAAAAATTGACTGGAAGAATCACAGCTTGAAAAGGAGCAAGTGAAACTGGCCAGATGATTCCCTTTTCGTCATTGTTCTGCTCAATGGCGGCAGCGGCAGTTCGTCCAACTCCTATGCCATAGCAGCCCATGATTATCGGTTTTTCTTTTCCTTGATTATCCAAGTACAAGGCTTGCATCGATTCACTATATTTTTTGCCAAGAATAAAAATATGACCCACTTCAATACCTTTTTTTACTTTAAGCTTTCCTGAGTCGCACTTAACGCAAGAATCTCCTTCGTTGACATTTCTAATATCGCCTACTTTTTTAACATTCAAATCTCGGGAGAATTGAACGCCGGTCAGGTGTGTGTCTAATTTATTTGCCCCTGTAATACTATTGAACATAAGTGAGACTTCTTTGTCAGCAAAAATATTGAGCTTGATCCCCACAGGTCCTAAGTATCCGCAAGGTAATCCAATTGTTTTTGTAATCAGTTCTTCTGATGCAGGAATAAGCCACTCGCAGTTGACTAGTTTTTTTAGTTTGATCGGGTTTATTCCTCGATCCCCGCGAACAAGCCCAGCAATTAGACCTTGTTCAGTCTCAAATATAATAGTTTTAATGAGTTTTTTTTGGGGTACTCGAAGGAACTGGGTTACCTCTTCAATTGTTTTTTTTTGTGGCGTGGCAACTTCCATTAGGTCTTCCAGAGATGCAGGTTCGGAAACTTCTGGAGGGTTTTTTGCTTCTGTCTTTTCAATGTTTGAGGCATAATCACATGAATCGCAGAATCCAATGGAATCCTCTCCCGAGTTTGCAAGAACGACAAATTCGTGAGAAAAATTTCCGCCAATTGTTCCGCTGTCAGCTTCCACCATTTTAAAACTAAGCCCACATCTCTCAAAAATTTGAGAGTAAGCATTTGCCATATTTGAATAAGTTTCGCGAGTACTTTCTTCTGTCGTGTGAAAACTGTAAGCATCTTTCATTGTAAATTCACGTCCACGCATGATTCCAAAACGAGGTCTGACTTCGTCTCGAAATTTAGTTTGGATCTGATATAAGGTGATAGGTAATTGCCTGTAGGATTTTATGTTGCAGCGTACTATATCTGTAATTACTTCTTCATGAGTTGGCCCGTAACAAAATTCACGGTTATTCCGATCTTTGAAACGTAACAATTCCTTTCCATAAAAATCCCAGCGCCCACTTTCTGCCCATAATTCGGCTGGTTGGATGCTAGGAAGAAAGACTTCTTGTCCGCCAATTTGATCCATTTCTTCTCTGATGATCTGTTCGACTTTCCTTAGTACCCGTAACCCCAACGGGAGAATTGAATAGATCCCAGCAGCTACTTGACGGATCATTCCAGCGCGAACCATGAGTTTATGGCTAGTCACTTCTGCATCAGCGGGTGAATCTTTTAATGTGGGTATCAGTATTTTAGAATAGTACATAGAGTATTTTCTTTATATCGCTGACGTAAATTATTGTCAGGTTATTTGGGATATTTTTTTATTTACTCGAAAACTATTCTCGTACACGGGTATGTTCAACTATTGGATAAAAAATGATTAGCTAGATCTATGTCTTCTGCACGATGAATCTCTAGCCAGCCTTTATGAATTTCAAGAAAGTTGACGATGTAGCCTCGGTCGATCATTTCTTGTATTAGGTCTGTAAATTTAAGTTGATTTATATCGTCTGCCTCTTGAAACTTGCCATGATAATTTTTTACACAGTCTTCATAACTTTGAATAAGTTGTTCCGACCCTGTTTTTGTAAACTTTGCTAGACCGATGAACTCGTGAGTAGCTGTTTCTGAGTTTAGTTTTGAGCCGATTTTTGAGATTATATTTTCACCAGAAAAACTAATTTTTCTTCGGGTAGGCTGATGTTTATTTTTACTGATAACGAAATCCTGAACTTTGTTTGCTTCAGGTGCATGGTATTGCATAGTATTGTCAACCACAAGAATGATATCTTCTTGAGAAGTAAGTATTTCAGCCATTATGTGGTCTTCAAACAGTATGTCTGAATATATCATAATAAAGCCCTTAAGCATTTTTTTTCGGGCCTTCATTAAACTATGTAATTCTGAGCCTCCTTTGTAATTCTTATTTTCTTGAAACGTGGTCCCCTCTGCTTTCATTTGGCTACTCTTGTAACCCGTGATTACTGTAATATTTGTCAGGTTATTTTTATTGAGTGTATTGACTTGCCAGTCGAGAAGGGTTTTACCAGCTATTTTTAGCATAGACTTAGGCTTGCCATTTAAAATTGAGCTTAATAGTGGGTCTTCACCTGCAGCAGGAATGATAATAGGAATATTTTTACTATTTTCATCGAGCTTGTCTTTTTCTTTAACGTCGAGGAACCCTACTGTTTTAAATATTTCGCGAACCGGAGAGCATATTGGATCAGTTTCAAACGACCGTTGATTTAAAAGTATAGTGCGAGCAGTTTCTTCCATCGCTTTATTTGCGCTTCTTAATAGGTGATTGGCATAAATAACAATACGAAATCCAGCAGCACAAAGCTCATCTTCAGTAAGGGTGTTATATGTTGTTGGTACGCATACTAGTGTTTTTTTACAGCTTATTTTTTTTGTTATTTCGTGGTAGCGTTTCGCGAATTCCATGATTTGGGCGGGATCTTTTTCTTTTGAATGAATCATTACACCGTCAGCCCCCGCTTCCAGATAAATTTGAACTCTATAAATAGCATCGTCGACGCTTTCCCCAGCTATCAGGCTTTCTAGTCGGGCTATGACCATGAAGTCGTCAGATATCTGAACACTTTTTCCTCGGTGAATTTTTTGGGCGAATACCTCAGGTTCTTGAAGTATTTGCTGGACTCCTGACTCCAGACTATTTCTCTTTGGAAATACCTTGTCTTCAATGATGACTGCAGAAACACCTGCTCGTTCAAGCTTGGTAACCATATATTCAAAACTATTAGCGTCTCCCCCCGTATCGCCATCAACTATCATAGGCTTATGGGTAACAGCCAAAATTTCATTAATTGATTGTAGCCTTGAGTCGAAACTAATGACCTCTATATCGGGATGACCTTTTGATGCAGAGTCTGTAAGGCTACTCTCCCATATTGCGTCGAACTCTCGCTGGACTGGTACTTCGTTAGTTTGTCCTTCAACGCGCGCATTATTTGCAATAATACCACTCAGTCCATTATGGGCTTCAAGCACTCGTACTATTTGATCTCTCTTAAGAAGTGTTTTTAATTTACTACGCCGGATCTCAGGAAGAATATTATTAAGTAATGTCATATTTAATTTTAAATAGAATTATCAGATTCAAGGCATCCACGGATCCAGGGAGGTAGGTAAATTGACTCTAGATCAAACTTTTTTAAGGCTTGGATGATGACATCGCTTTGTTCTTGGTTTGAAAGCAAATTGTCAATGATGATTATATTTTTCCCCTTAACTTTACAGTGGCCACTTTTAATTATGACTTCGGAATCGAATAAATTACTCGTGACTATGTCAATTGAAAGTTTGGAGGCTATATCTTTTAGACTTTCTAGTTGGGAGATTGAATCCATAGTAGTTAAAAATGCTGATCTTAAAAGGTCACAAAATTTCGTTTAATTGATGACTCTCAATATGTCATTATAAAAAGCAAACACCATCAAGCTAATTAACATGAAGAATCCTACCTGTTGAGCTATCTCTCTATTTTTTTCGCTAACAGGCTTCCCTTTGAGTATTTCTATCAGAAAAAATAAAATATGACCTCCATCCAAAATTGGAATTGGTATTAAATTAATTAAGCCAAGGTTGATGCTTAGTAAGGCGGTTAACCTAATGAATTCATAGAAACCCTGCTCAGCTTGCTCTCCATAAATTTGAAAAATTAATATTGGTCCACCAATTTGGTCTGCTGCTATTGACCCAAAAAGCATTTTTTGAACACTAATTGTGATCAAGGAAGTCATGTCCCAGGTTTCTTTTAGCGCTCTTTTAATAGAACCAATTAATCCATATTGCTCAAGTACCATACGACCACCCATCCCAATTCCTATCTCCCCAATTACTAAGTCTTTTCCATCTTCATCTCTAATAGTTTTTGGGGTTGGGGTAAGGGGAATTAGTATTTCTGTGTCATTACGTTGAATTTTAAAAACTAATGACTTTCCTGGTTTGTCCACTGCTGCAGGTCTAAGATCCAACCAGCCAAATATACTGGTGTTTCCTACCGCGGTAATACGATCATTAAGTTGTAGTCCAGCCTTCTCGGCGGCACTATCTTTTTTAATATAGCTAATAGTGTTATTAAGTGGGATTACACCGATTAGCCCGACTTGTTCTGTCTCACCAAAAAGGTTTTTAATTTTTTCGGAAGAGGGAGTGATTTCTAAGCTAATGATTCCTTTTGCCAAACGTTCGATTTGAAAATTAAGTTTTTCACCAGGTGAATCATAGACCTTGTTTTGCAGTTCGCTCCAAAATTGAATTGGCTTGTTGTTAATAGATATTATTTTATCGCCAGTCTGAAGGCCTGCTTTTAGGGCAGGTGAATTTGTTTTCACGGTTCCAACAACTGGGCTTAAGGTTTCAACTCCTACTAAGTAAACGAATACATAAATAACTAAAGCAAATAAAATGTTGAAGAATGGCCCGGCAAAAGCTATTAGAATACGATGTTGTGGTGACGCAGCTGAGAAAGAGCCTTCCTCGGGAGTTTCCTCGCCAAGTTCCTCACCTTTCATTTTGACGTAACCGCCCAGAGGAATAGCTGCAAGAATAAATTCAGTCCCTCGCGAAGTTATTCCGAATATCTTCTTGCCAAATCCTATGGAGAATTTTTCTACGGTAACACCGCATTTTCGGGCGGCAAGAAAATGTCCTAGTTCATGAACAAAAATAAGCGCAGCCAAGCCCACTAGGAATGCAAATATTTTAAAACCAAAGGCGAACACCGTATCGAGAGGTATAGATGATATTTCAAGCATAGTAATTTAAGTTTATTGTTTAGTGGCTAGGTGTAAAGTCTTGTACCTCTACTCCGGCAGGAACTTCGAAGTTAAAAACACTTTCCGGTATTTCCTCATTAGTACGGATTGCTCTAAATCTGATTTCTGTCACATTACCAATTCTATCATACACGGTCGCTCCTGTAATTTGGTAGTTATTTTTGTTTGTTTTAAGCTTGAGGCGGCTCAAAGAGCTTTGAACCTCTTTTGGCGTGAAGACAACAATAAATTTATCCTTTTCAGTAAGAACTTGCTCAACATTAAAAGTATCAGTTAATTTTCCTTGTCCTGCAAGAAAAAGCGCTGGCGTATTTGACGAATATACGTTTTTAATGGGCATTTTTGTCGCTTCTTTATCTTCTGGACTGTAAAGCCACAAACTTTTTTTATCAATAATCAGAATTTGTGGGTCTGGGGAGTTATATACCCATTTCATCTTACCTGGTTTCTTAATTTGAACATTTCCTCGAGTAACCTCCGTTCTATTTATCATTTTAACAAAGGCCTTTTGCTCAAAGGTTGCCTGAAATGTGCGAACGGATTCATAGTTTTTCTGAATGGCATCGACCGTGGCTTGCTCGCTACTAAGAGCCCAAGCAGGGAAATGCCAAACTAAAACACATAAAGTAAATAAAAATTTAAGTTGTTTTTTCATGAATATCTTAGAAAAATATTTTTTACTAAAGAGTTTTGCGTGTCACTGTCCGATTATTTATTTTTAGTTGTTTTTCCTTAATCATTCTGATTGCTTTTGGGTAAAGGTTGTGCTCTTCATTTAGTATCCTTTCAGAGAGAGATTTTTCGTCATCGTCGTCGTAAATAGGAACCACCGTTTGTGAAATGATTGGTCCACTGTCTACTCCTGAGTCGACGAAATGGACAGTGCACCCAGAGAATTTAACTCCATATTCTATGGCTTGCTTTTGGGCATTCAGACCGGGAAATGCTGGAAGTAGGGAAGGGTGTATATTTATAATTTTCTCTTTAAATGTCTGTATAACCTCTTCACCTAGAATTCGCATATACCCAGCTAGGCAAATAAGATCAACTGAAAAAAACTTTAATTTCTCTACAAGAGCTTTGTCATATGCATTTTTGTCTAAGTATGAAGCAGGATCGATAAAAATTGTTTTTATGTCATGTTTTTTAGCCCGCTCTAAGGCCATGGCATCTATTTTATTGCTTATGACTATGGAAATATGAGCATGTAGTTCTTTTTGATCAATGCTATCTATTATCGCCTGCAAATTAGAACCGCGACCGGAAACAAGAACGGCTAATTTAAAAACATTCAATGGCATCTGGGATGTTTTGTGTTTTTTTTGTTTAATCATTGCATTTTCTATTCGAGCTTAGCACTTTCTAAAGGGTGGCACAAATCGTTCAAAAAAATATTCAGCATGCAGGAATTTCTTGAAACGAGTTAGTATAAAGGTCATGGTTGAATTAAAAAGTAATAAAATTAAAGTTATTTCTAAAGAGGCGGGCGTTCGTTTGAAGTTGACTAACTTGAGTTAAGTTAAACTTTACAGAGCCTATCGAATTCCTGCATTAAACAAAGTTTTTAAAAGTCCTATGTTTTGGGTATGGCCTGATTTGTTTGCGCGGATGTGCCCACGAATCGGTTTGCCTAAAAGATAGAAGTCTCCTAGGACGTCTAGAATTTTATGCCGTGGGAACTCATTTTTAAACCGTAGTTCAGTGTTGATAACTTTGCCATCGCCGAGCAATATAAAATTATCCAAATTCCCACCCGAAGCAAATCCCATTTTTGTTAATTGAGAGATATCTTTCATAAAACCAAATGTGCGCGCAGGAGCTATTTCTTTTTTAAAACTTTTGTGATCTACATATTCAAATGTATGGTCCATCACTCCTATCGGATCAGGATATTCCATATGGTAACTAACTTTGAATGTGTCGCATGGCTCAATGCTTATGTGGGGGGTCTCTTTTTTTTGGAGGCCGAATGTATATTTTTTGTCGATAATTAACTCCTGGTAAAGCGAATCCTGTTCTTCAATCTCTCCATCTTCGATTAATTCACAAAAATCTTTTGATGACCCATCCATGACTGGAATTTCATCCCCTACCTTAATAAGTAGATTTGTGATGTGATACATATGTAAAACAGCCATGATATGTTCTACAGTCGCGACACTAGCTTTTCCTTTGTGAAGCGTAGTGGAATAATTGGTTGATATTATGTTTTCAAGTTGTGCAGGAATGGTTTGTCCACTGGAAATATGGCTAAAAATAATACCACTTTCTGGAGGTAAAGGTTGAAGAATGAGTCCAGTTTTAAGTCCTTTATGAAGACCACTTCCGTATAATACTACGCTTCTTTTAAGAGTTCTTTGCTGTGCACAATTATGTTTGTTAAATTTTGTTTTTCGTATTCGGGTTTTTGATTGGCTAATTTTGAGAGGGATTTGACTAAGAGTAATGGTTTTCTGTGACGGGGCGACTGCAAGAATACGGTTTAAAACAGAGTGAAGTTCTCTGATATTTTTTGGCCAATGGTATTGGCATAGTACCTCAAGTGCAGCTGAGTTAATTTCGGGAACAGGTTGATCATCTTTTTGTGATATTTTTTCTAAATGGTTGCGAATCAATACGGGAATAATTGTTGGGTTTTCTCTTAGGGAAGGGACGGTAATAGTTGCGTCGCTAAATCTTTTTAAGAGATCGGGGCTAAATAAGTTTTGTTTAGAAAGTTGTTTGAGGTTTTTAGATGAAGAAATATATAGGCGTGATGGTAGTAAGGTTTCTTTTTTCGTTTTATTAGAAGATAGTGAATTGAATAGTTTTTTTTGAATTGTTTGATTCAATGTATCTACATTGTCTAAATATACAACTTGTAATGAAGTTGAGTTTGCTTTTAAATCTCTTTTTATCTGATTGGTAGGTTTTTTACTAGGCGGGAATAAAAGTGAATTGATCTCGTGTGCCGGCCTTGATTCACAATTGATTTTAATAAAAGGAAGATTGCTTTTTGAACTTTTTTGGTGGATTTCTTGGGCTATATATTCTTTGCCTGTTCCGATTTCACCTAAAAAAAGTAAGGCGCTATTTGATTGCGAGTGTGTTTTGATGGCCTTTTGAGTTTCAATTAAGGTGGCAAACCCTAGCAAAGCAGCGTTACTTTTTTTTGAGGGGCGGTTTTTTTTAAGCCCTAGAGCGTTTTTTACAGACTGAATTAAACGGTCCATTGAGAAAGGTTTTTCAATAAAGTCAAAAGCCCCTAGTTTAGTTGCTTTTACTGCTGTATCGATGGTTCCGTGCCCAGACATGACCAAGACTTCTATCTCAGGGTGGTAAGTTTTGACTGTTTTTAATACCTCTATTCCATCCATTCCAGGAAGCCAGACATCTAGTAATAGAAGGTCTGGCGGATCTGATTGAATCATATCCAATGCATTCAGTCCGTCCTCAGTTATTAAAACATCGTAACCCTCATCCGATAGGATTTCTTTAAGAGAATTTACAATATTAGTCTCATCATCAATTACTAAAATACGTTCTCGAGGCAAACTTAATCTCCGGACTTAAATATTTAAGAAATTTTTAGTTATTTTTTAAACTCTAAATAAAAAATACGGTCCCCTGCGTTAATAAATCTTTTTTCATATTTACTTTTAGGGACCCCTTCTTTTTGAGATAGGACTGTGCCAATCCCATTTTTGTTTTTCAATTTTGGTTCTTTCTCAAAAATATCAAGAATTTCCATAGCGTAGGATTCATGATCAGTCGCAATATGAATTTCACTCCCATATTTAAGCTTTTCGGCCAAAATTTTAATGAAGGTCGGTTTAATTAATCTACGTTTATGATGTCTTTTTTTTGGCCATGGATCAGGAAAATTTATATAAACTTTATTAAGCTCTTCAGGTTTAAACAGGAGAGGAATTTTTTCTTTCGCATCTCCATATACGATTCGGGCATTACAAATTTCATATTTGGCAATTCGAGTAATAACTTTTCGAATTCCTTTGTGGTAAAAGTCGATTCCAATAAAGTTTTCATTAGGTTCACGAATCCCCATTTCAATAATAAAGTTGCCAACTCCAAAACCAATTTCTAGATTCAATGGATTGTGGTTGCCAAACATCTCCTCCCAGTTGGGCCTTGTATCTATATCAAGAAAGTTGGAGCTTCTTTTTGCAATTTCTTCAAATGAGATAAGATTTTTAAAGGACATTAGATACTTAGGACTTGTCGTCTTCTGAATTATCGTGAATAGTTTTTATATGAGTAATTTCGTATTCTATTTTTTGGTCTGGTAGAGATATTACCACTTCATCACCTTTTTGTTTTCCCATTAAAGCTCTTCCGATTGGTGATCCACCAGAAATTTTACCAGCTTCGGGATCAACATCTTCAGGGAATACCAACTGAAATATTTTTTCTTGTCCGGTTTTAATATCAGCTAGGAACAAAGTGCTACCTAACCCAGATCGGTCTTTTGGTATTTTTTCTATATCAAGTGAAGTGACGTCGCTTATTCTTTTTTGCAATAGCGAAATTCTTGCTTGGAGAAATGATTGCCTTTCTTTTGCAGCCTTGTATTCGGCATTCTCCTTTAAATCACCATGCTCTCGTGCTGTAAGGATTGCCTTTGGAATATCCACCTGCAATTCTTTTTGAGACACCATAAGCTCATCATCTAGTTTTTTAATAATAGCCTCCTTCATGCAGATTTTCTCCGATTGTAATATGTTGTTTTTAATATCAGATTTATTTGTACTATTTGATCAATATGTGATCAATTGGCATTCTAGAAAACCATTTACCCTTGCGCAAGATAAATTACATGAGTTTTATATATATTATTAGGTCTTTAGATTTTATTTACTAGCTACGGTTTTTTTCTGATAAAGGTTTTTGCTAGTGTATATAGATACCCTGTTCCAGCAAGCGGAATTAGATAGCATAAGTGTTGCGTTATCGCAAGTGCAATAGCTTTTTCGGGCTCTATACCAAGGTGCTGATAAATGAAAAAAACGGTCGCCTCGTAGACTCCTATGTTTCCAGGCGCTAATGGAATAATAGTTGTTAAATTTAATGCAGCTAGGATCAGCAATGCACTCCAAACAGGTAGTTCAAGTCCAAAACTTTTTTGTATTCCCCAGATTGCTGAGGCTTCACCCAACTTCATTCCGTAGGCTAAAATTACACCATAAATAAAAGTTTGGGTGTTGCGGAGTCCTTCCAAATGTTGACCCCAGCGAGACACAAAGTCGATGACCTTTTCTTTGAAAGTCTCATTGTTAGTAATGGGGTTTTTTTTATAATTTTGAAAGCGAAGAGATAAATATAAAAGAACAGTCATGAAAATAAAAATAACTAAAATTAAAATAAGTATTCCCTTTTTCATTAATGGGGGTAAAGGAGTGAGGTAGCTAACAATTAAAAGAACAGTTAATTTGGCTATTCCTTCAGTAAGTTGGTCTAGAGACATTACTGAAAGTGCGGCCGCGTGGCCAACATCTTTTTTTTTTGCCAAAAGAAAAACTCCAAAAGCATGCCCACCAGGAAATGGAAGAATATTCATTGTGGTACTCATGAGCGCATTAATTTCGAACATTTCTTTGAAGGTTACGGAAGCTTTCATAGGTAAGAAAATGATCCATTGTCTGGCCCAGAATATAAAAATCGAAAAATGCCCAGCAAAGCCGATAAAAAGCCATATAGGTTCAACTTGTTTGACGTTTTCCCATGCTTGCTCTAATTCTATTTCACGAAAGCACAAAAAAAGTAGATAGGTTGAAAAAATCCAAGCTATTAATAGTAGGATTTTTTTTTTCTTTAGATTAGGCATTAAAATTAAATTGTTTTCGACAAGATTGATTTGATCTTTTCTTTAGAATGGCTTAATCGTTATTTTAATGTTTAAAAATTTGGCTCTTGAGGAGTTCATTTTTTCTTTTTTGTTTTTTCCTGCCATAAAATGAGCCAGTGTTGTAGCAATTTAAGTGGTTGGACACCTTGGAATTTTCTTCGTTTAAATTTTGGAGTTTGGTCATGTTGTATTTTTGCAATAACGGTAGCTCCAATAGCTTCTTCTATTACAACTCCACGTTGGGCATGCTCCAGTTTTTTGGATTCACATTGATCGCGAAATGCAACTACTAATCGGCAGTCTAAAGGGCGATCTTCATAAATTATACAGGCGTGGTCTTCACTCAAAAAGGGACAGGGTTGGTTTATGACCAGGCGATGCCAGTCTACTTGATCTAAACTTTTATTAGAGCGTAGTGTTTCGCGGACGCGATCAATACTACGCTTTGATCCTTCGATAACTTTTTCTAGATTGATCTTGTTTTCTATAACATTATTTAAGATGCCGTCCCATTCTACCTGTGTTGCTGCTACACCAGTATGACAGCAATGTGCGCAACCTTTGCCACATTTAAATGGAGGGGTGTTTTTATAAGAATTATTAAGTGTTTGCCAAAATTTTCGTAATGGCGTCGTGCCTTCGGATCGTGCGATTTTAATATGGTCTTTTGTTGAGACGTCATAAACGTTTTGGATGTCTTCTTCTTTGAACTTTCGTTGAAGATAGTCAGCCAACTCTGACGAGCTTGTCATACCTTCTATGAAGAGTCCGCGCGCATCACTTTTAAGTTCCATAGTAAAATTCTATTAATTTATGATGCGGACTTAGGGCGACATGTTGCAAATGCGGATCATAATATTTTTAATGATAGGTTAGGAAGAGCGAGAAACTATTCCTTTGTTTTTGAGACGTATTTCACTTGTAATTCGTAAATCAATTGCTCGACAAGTTTTTCTTCGTCTTCCTTAAGGTTCCCTTTTGTTTTTTCCCGCAACATAATTAACATATCGATTGTTTGTTGAACTGCGGGAAGGTTTACTTCTTTTTTCCCAGTGGAGGGGTCTGGCATATCTCCCAAGTGGTAAAAGGCAGACGAAGTGAGGGACATGATAAAAGTTGAAAAATCAATCTGGAAAGATTCGTTTTCCTTTTCATTAGAGGATTCATTTTGCTCTTCTTGACTTTTTGTTTCTTGGTGATCTTTAGAGTTAGCATCATCTTCCGAAATTTGAGAGGACCGCTTATCTTTAATAACGAAACCTTCACCTTCTACAGGTTCTTTTGGATTCATGGAGTTCCATTCCTAATTCAAGTGACTATTCGTTTTTCTGGCCTATTAGTAACTTTACAGATACTCCTAACACAATCATGATAAGCCCAAGCATCAATGAGAGGTATCCCTTCCCTTCAATAAAATCCATGTAGGACTTTTCTGCGATGGGCCACTGTCGAATAACCCCCATTGTAATGAAAGCCCCTCCTAAACTGATTAGGACTTTTTTTATTAGAATTAAACTTTTTTCTTCAGCTTTTTTTTCTAAATCATTCAGCATCTTAAGTAAGTCCTTGGGGGGTAATTTCGATTAAATTGCTTTATCAATCGATGGAAAATAATTTAGTGAAAGTAAAAAATGATTCATAAAAAAACCATTGACCTACTAAATGGAAATGCTAGCAGAACGTTTAAATTATGTCAAAATATAAGCATTTTGAAGACAAAGTCATTTTTTTGTTTGCTATTCTTTTAAGGGTTGTTTTTTGCTTTTGCTCAGGATTTTGTGGGTTGCCCACTGAGTTAGTTGCTCCCGTGATATTTTTGCGTTATGGCGAATGTCTACCGGGAAATTTTTACGTATTAGAATATCTTTGATTTGGTGAGTGTGGTTGTGTTTTTCTGCCAGTGCCAACAATTCTTTGATGAGCGAGTCGCATAAAGAGTTATTTTTTAGCTCTTTGAGGTTTTTTGGCTCTACTATGATGACTGGTTTTTGACTTCCAATTTTTCCTATTCCAACTAAAGCGGAGCGGTTTACTTTTGAGTGAGTGTTGAAAACTCCTTCGCATTGGATGGTGAATAGTGTGCCACTAGTCGTGCGAACACGTTGACTTTTTCTTCCACAAAACCAGAGCCGATTGTTATCATCTATATAACCTACATCTCCCATACGATGCCAAAAGGCACCGTCGCAGTCTTTGATTTTTGCCAATCGCGTTTCGTTGTCTCTTTTAAAATAATTCCGTGTCACCCAGGGACCCTTAACTACTACTTCTCCAATTTCCCCATGCATTAGGTTAATAGAATCGTTCCATTCGAGAATCGTGTCATCAGTAATTTTTATGATTTTAAGTTCTATGCCCGGGACAGTTTGACCAACGCAAGTTCCGTATCCTTGTTGAGATTTTTTTAGTGTTTCTTCTAGAATTTCTTTCCGTTCTATAGTAGTTACAGGGAGTGCCTCTGTAGCACCATATGGTGTGTGGATTGTCGCTTTAGGTTTAAGTAGATGATTAAAATTTTGAATTAATGAGCCAGGAATGGGCGCGCCTGCCATTAGGATTCTGTTAAGAGAAGTCAGTTGTCGATTATTTGAAATGCAATAACTACTGATGGTATTCCATAGTGCAGGCGAACCAAACGCACTGGTTATATTATGTTTGGTAATTGTGTTTAAAATTTTTTTAGGATCAACCTTTGCGGGACGAGTAAAGTCCATTTCGGGTAGAATAGATGTCATACCTATTCCCACAGCAAATAAAGAAAAAAGAGGAAAAGTGGATAGATCTACTTCTCCGGGCTGAATATTGTAGCAGGATCGTAATACATCTAATTGATGACCAAACATCGCATGAGTGTAAACGACTCCTTTAGGAGGACCGGTGCTCCCGCTAGTAAATAAGATGGCTGCTGGGTTATTAGGTAGAGTAGAGTTTTGAACGAAACTAGTTTTGCCTATACTGCTAAATTCTTTGAGAGTCCTTTTCCCCCATAGCCAGCTAGAGCTGGTGCAAATTTTATATTTTAGGCTGCGAAAATGCTTTGGGAAAAACTTTGATATTAAATGAACGATTGGAGTTGCAATAATTCCATGTGGTTCAGTTTCGCTAATACAGTTTAGTATATTTTTTTTTCCTAACCCTGGGTCAATAAGTATTGGCACTAGCCCTGCTTTAAATAGAGAAAAGGCAAGAGAGATAAACCTTATACTAAAAGGAAGAAAAAGCAAAACGCGATCACCTTTTTTTAATCCGTATTTATTTAATCCAGATGCAATGCGAGAACTTTCATCATTTAACTCTCGAAATGAAACGTAAGTACTAGAGCGTGACTCGATAATTGCTGTTTGATTAGGATGGTTATGTGCACCGTGTTCAAGTGAAAAAGCTATGTTATGAAGCGCCTGAGCCATTATTTTTTTATGGTAGGTTCAAAGTTTTTTTGACTAAAGGCACAGTCACTTTTTTTTTCTGAACATAAGATTCCTGGTTTATTGTAGCGATTGCATGCTTGATTGACATAAAATCTCTTGGCGTGCGCGTGAGGAGGTATGCTATTACTTTTTCGGGTAAAACTAGTCTAATGTCTTTCGCTAACTTAGTGATTATCTTTGCCATAGTTTTATCATCAATTGGCTTAAGTTCAGTGGACACACCGGACTGAAAACGTGATATTAGGTAGTCTTCCGTATTTTTTAATTTTGCAGGATTAAGATTGCCTGCGAACGCAATTTTTTTTTCTTTTTCCATGAGAGAGTTAATGACTAGATAAAGTTTTTCTTGGGATGCACGGTTCCCTTCAATTTTATCAACTGCATCAAGCAAAAATAGATCAATGTTGCAAAGAATTGATATAAATTCTCCCGAAGAACCGTTCGAACTTTCGTCTGTTTTTTTTACAAAGTCTTCACCGTGAACGTATAGAGCCGTTTTATTAGTAGAAGCAGACTGATTTCCCATGGAAAGTAGGAGGTGTGTTTTTCCCAGATTCCTACCACCAAAAAAATAAAGCGTGTTGAAGGAAGAGGAGTCGCTACCAAAGTGATAAGCTGCATCAAAGGCTATCTTTGAGCCATCTGAGACGATAAAATTAGAGAATGAATATTCAGGTTGTGATGGGAAGTCGAGTATAAGCTGGCTCGACAAACGATCCTTGTTATGCATGATTTAATTGATTTTTATAGCAGAAAAGATAGGGTTTGCAATTTTTAGAGATATAGTCATTTAGACTGCATTTGGACAGGTCCTATTTGTATCTCTACTGTGGATCTGCTGAATGACCGTGGTTTAACGACAACGGTGCATGTCCAACCTTCTTTTCTGTAATTTAAAATCGTTTCAGTGCTTGCCATCGAGTTTACGAGAGCCCACCCTTTGTTTATCATCTCATTTTGATAGAATTCAACGGTTTGTTCTAGGCCCTTATTCCCAATAAAAAACAGCCGTCCCATTTTTATCTCACTGTTTCCAGTTTCATAAACAAACGATTTTAATTGGTCTCGGTTAAAGCCATCAGGCACGGGAACGTCAGTAAAGGGAAGAGCATTGTTGATAATTTCAGGTTGGGGTTGGATAGGACCTTTCAATTGATTAATCATGGTGCAACCGTTCGATAAGGCAAGGAACAAGATAGTAATTATTCCTAAATAAACAGTTGATAGGTTGTGTTTAATTATTTTCAAAAAAAGATTTCCCTAAATAAATAATTAATAAACCAGCTAACATTGAGGCGAACCCAATAAATCTTAAAATCTGATCTGGAATTTCACCAATTTTTTGAGAAAAAGCTTTAACCTGAGAAGGGGAACAGAAATACGGAACGCCTTCGAAGATCATCATCAGTCCTAAAGCAGATAGAAACAGACCCATGAATGCAGGTTTTTTTTAGGGTAAGGTTCAGTGATCCTATTATATTTGTTGTTCACACAATATAAGGATCAATTCAAGTTTCATTCACAGCAACTTTCTCCCTATTCCGCTATAAATAAAACACTTAATTATATTGAGATTATCTTGAATATATAAGGTGGAGTCAATAAATATTTAAATGATTGGTAGTATGGGGTTGTTAATAAATAATTTGACGTTATATAATACTAAGACAGTTAATTCCATTATATGATTTGTTAAGTTTAACTTCCCTAGTTAGTGGGTTTGGTTAATTTTTTCATTTTATATCGTAAATACTACCAAGTTATCTGTTTTTGTATTAGGTTTTTAGAGAAAGACAATTGTTAAAAGCTTCTAGGGGGAGTATCAATAAATTTTTTTAAGTGAATAGCGAGGTTTTCTGATGAATTTTAATGTCATTAAGATGGTGTTGCCATGGTTTTTCCTTGTGGGATTTTGCTTTCCCATTTCGTTTGAAGTTAAAAACAATTCTTATTTGTTAGGACAGGCATTAGCTTTGAGTTCTGAATCTATGCCATTCACAAGTAATCTATTTGTAGATATCGCAAAACAACAGAATCCAGCTGTGGTTAGCGTCAGCGTCAAGTCCAAAGCGCCAAAAGCTCAAGGTCGATTTAAAAAGCCAAGGAGACCGGGGAAAAATGAGCAGTTTCGTGATTTCTATGACAAGTTTTTTAGGCAACAACCAGGGCCAGGACAAGGGCAGGGTAATGTTCCTCGGCGGGGAGGAACGGGATCAGGGTTTCTCATTGATGCTGATGGTTTCATTTTAACTAACAATCATGTTGTTGATGGCGCTGATGAGATATTTGTAGACTTAGATGGGAATAAGCAATATACCGCAACGCTTATAGGTACCGATCCTAAAACCGACCTAGCTTTAATCAAGATCATGCGAGAGGATGGAGACAATACTCCGTTCCCTTTCCTATCTATGGGTAACTCAGACAAACTAGAAGTTGGGGAATGGGTAGTGGCAATTGGTAACCCATTCGGATTGTCCCACACCGTAACAGTAGGGGTTGTTAGTGCCAAAGGTAGAAATATTGGTGCTGGGGCTTACGATGAGTTTATCCAAACAGATGCGTCCATTAATCCTGGTAATAGCGGTGGTCCTTTAATAAACATAAAGGGAGAAGTCATAGGTATAAATACGGCTATAATTTCGGGTGGTGGTCCTGGGGGTGGAAATGTTGGGATTGGTTTTGCTATTCCTGTTAATATGGCCAAATCAATTCTAACAGATTTACGTGAAAAAGGAAAAGTTACACGAGGATGGTTGGGTGTGATGATTCAAAAAATTACACCAGATTTAGCTAAGTCATTTTCACTTGAAAATAAGAAGGGTGCTTTGGTAGGGGATGTTATTCCTGAAGGACCCGCTGCCAAGGCGGGAATAAAGCGTGGAGATGTAATTATTGAATTTAATGGGCAAGAAGTAAGCAACATGGAGCAGTTGCCAAAAATAGTCGCACATACAACTCCAGATACAGATGTTAATGTTGTTGTGGTTCGTGATGGGAAACCAGTCTCTATCAGTGTTCATATCGCTATATTAAAAGATGGTGAACAAAAAATAGCGCGAGGAGAAGCTTCTGAAGACCCACTAGGGATGGAAGGGCAGGATATAACTCCTGAATTGGCTGAGAGTTTAAACTTAGATAGTGAAAATGGCGTGTTGGTATCGAATGTTGCTCAAGGACAGTCTGCTGCCGAAGCAGGGATTAAACGAGGCGACGTTATTACAGAAATTGATCGAAAGCCAATTAGTAATATGCTTGAATACACACGTTCGCTTGGGACTATCAAAAAAGGGCGTACAGTTTTATTTCTTGTTAAAAGGGGGGGGACTACCATTTATATTGCAGTTAAGATTAAATGATATTGTGGTATTTGTCACTAGTTGAAAAACCACTTTTCATACAACGGCAAGCCTCAGGGCTTGCCGTGTTCCGTTTTTCTCAATGAATCAACTTTACGTTTCCGTTAAAATACAAATTCTACTCATATTCCTGCTCGGGTCTGTTAGTTGGGCAGATAATGGTAATCGTAGAACCCCGATTGTTAAAGCAGTTGAAAAAATAGGCACTTCTGTTGTTAATATTAATACAGAAGAAGCAACACCTACCGCACGAAACCCATTTAGAGATTCTCGTAATCCTTTTTTTGATCAATTTTTTAAAGAGTTTTTCCCTGGCACAAGCAATAACCGCAGGAGTTTAGGGTCCGGTGTAATCATACACCCTGATGGGTATATTCTTACAAATGAACACGTTGTCGCAAAAGCAACTACCATTAAAGTTACTCTTATAGACAAGCGTGAATTTGATGCTCGTTTAGTAGGATCTGATATTAAATCCGATTTAGCAGTTATTAAAATTGAAACTAAAGAGAACCTACCTCATGTAAGCTTGGGTCGGTCCGATGACTTGATGATCGGGGAAACTGTAATAGCGATTGGAAATCCTTTTGGACTGCAACATACAGTTACTACTGGAATCATAAGCGCCCTTAATCGGAGCATTAAGGGGGGCAAAAGCCGAGTTTATAGAGACTTTATTCAATTAGATGCTTCAATTAATCCTGGAAATAGCGGTGGTCCTCTCCTCAATATAGACGGCTCTCTGATTGGAATTAATACAGCTATTTTTAAACAAGCTGAGGGGATTGGGTTTGCCATCCCCATTAATAAGGCTAAGCGGATCATAAACGATCTTATTAGATATGGTAAAGTCCGCCGGGGGTGGTTAGGTGTTTCAGTCCAGAGCATGACTAAAGAAATGCTTCGTTTTTTTCATATTGATAGAGTAAGAGGAGTAGTTGTAACTCGAGTTATGGAAGGCAGCTCCGGTGCACGGGCTGGTTTAAAACGAGGAGATGTGATTTTATCTTTAG
>JABHTG010000140.1 GCA_018697205.1 Nitrospina sp.
GCCATGCTGAGTAATTCCCAACTTGACTCCCCGATCTACTTGACTGGCGGTCCAAAACTTGAATCCTTCATCAAACTTATATGCGATTGAGGTTAGTATTACTTTGATATTTTTGGGATAAATTTTCATCACTCTTTGAACCATATCAGCATAACCTTCCAGGTATATCTTAGGAATATGCAGTGGGATACATTCTGCCAAAATTGACTCGAAAGAGTTTTTCCCTTGACCTAACCTAATATTCTGTCTCATAGCCCAGTCAACTTTCGAAGACACAGTATCTATTTTAGGCCCATAGGGACATGGGAGCATTTTCATGGATAATTGTAATTTCATGAGATCTATAGGCTTTATGTAGCTTTGAATAGCCACTACTTTTCTCAGTGAACTCGGAATAAACTTTGAACAAGCCCCAAGAAATCTGACCATAGTCGATTTGAAACCTTTATTCTGAGAGACAAAGGCTGGTTCGTATTCAAAATTTAAGAAGTCCCCGTTTTGCTTGGCTTCCCATGGTATTGTCCCTAAATACTTTATAATCACACTGAAAAGGCAATGGTTATAATCATCCCCTCGGCATTTATCACGGAATTCACCAAAATCGTTCGGCAAGTATTGTTCCTTAAATTCAGTAGTAATCCATGTATTTGTCACCTTCCCAGACTCTGCAGCAATACAAATCGACCGGTATCTATCTAAAAAAACTTCAACAAAATAGAAAAGCCATGGGCCTATAATAATCCGCCAATAGCGTGACGAATAATTCAATCCATGTAGTTTGTTAAGTTCTTTAGAAAGCTGATCCAAAACTCGTTCGTAAACATCCATAGAGTACTGATAGTCTCTGAAAAGCTGCTCCCTATCTCGCCCATGAAAAGGAAGTACCGTATCAGACAATTCGGACCAGATATGCTTTTGACTATAGACCCTGCACCATTCACCTAAAAAAAGAATAGGGTCATCTGTTTTCCAGAAATTTTGGTTGGCTGTAGTTACTAAAAACATTTAAGTCAAAAAAAGTAGGCTTGTTTATAAGTGTGTTTTAAAAAAATGACTTGAACTTAATGATTTTTTAATAGAAAACACAGGAGGGTGAAGTGATTGAGCAACAAACTATGACCATTTATTTTTCAATTTTAATAGTTTGACTTCTGCATTTAGAGGGAATGAGCTAGGAAAGTTTTTTAAAAGACTTGCATCACCCCTAGAACAACTGATGAATAAGGAATTCTATGTTCTCCCCGAGATATCGAAGGTATTAAGACTGCTTTCAACTCGAGTACGTAGATGCCTCATGGCCTCAGGATCTTTACAAACGTCCTCCGAGTTTTCCTTAGCTCCACCAAAATGTTGAACCCAGTCTGAAGACATTTTCTCAAGGTAAAATTGACTCAAATTATCATTGGCATCTTTGAAAACCTTATTAATCTTTTCATCTGACATTGTGGTCATATTAACAGGCAGCTGGTCTAGAGACCAATCTTGACACACATACCTGTCATAAAAGGCTTGGTCATCTTGTATACGCCCTGTTTCTTTACACCAGTCATATAGACCAGAACCGGGAAAGGGGACACAGCCAAAAATCTTTTGAGGTCTATACTCTCCACTTGAGATATTTTTAACTAATTTAACTGTATCCGCCATTGTTTGTTCATTGTCATTAGGTTCGCCATAAATAAATCCATACTCGCAAAAAATACCCTGCTCCCTTGTTAGGCGAATAGCCTCATAGATTTGTTCCAGGTTGGTTTTTTTTGACATATTATTCAGAATTTCCTGACTCCCGGACTCGATTCCATAATAAACAGCAACGCACCCTGATTCTTTCATCAATTGGGCAATCTCACGGTTTACCGTGTTTACCCTACCACTACAGTTGTATTTAACTTTATAACCTCGGTTGATTATACCCTCGCAAAAGTCTCTCATTTTTTGGTGGCTCAACATAAAAAGATCGTCTTCAAAGTAAAATGAATTAACCTTGTAGCGATCTATCATATATCCCATTTCATCCATCACTTCATCCACGGGGCGAAATCGATATGCACTGACCCTATAGCAAAAATTACAAGCATATGGGCACCCCCGTCCAGTTACGATAGGAAGGTTTCTATCAAATTGAGAAAAGGGGTGAGGCTTAGGAGAATGAAAATAGTGCTCCAGTGGAAATAACTCTAAAGCTGGCAAACCCACTTCCTTTTTTGTAACCTGAGTGGGCAAATGAGGGTTCCCATTATGAAAAAACTCTCCATCCTTTATATATGCTATGCCTTTAATTCCTTCCAAGCTTTCGTTGTTCGCTAAAGCACCCATCAACTTTGGAATAGTCATTTCTGCTTCACCAATTGTGCAAATATCGGCTTTTGTTTTACGTAGCACAAATTCTGGGATGGGCGTAGGCAAAGCGCCACCAAGGATTATAGTCGCTCCTGGAACCACAGCCCTAATTAAACCACATAATCTCTCAACCTCTTTAAAATTAGGATACATCCCTCCTATTCCAAATATCTTTACTTTGCTTTGAATTAGCTCTTTAGCAACTTCAATATCATCGTGAGACCAAGCAGAACAATCCATTAAGTGCACGTTAATTCCGCAACGCTGCATTGAAGTGGCAACATAAGCGAGTCCCAAACCTAATAGCTTCTTTCGGTAATAAGAATTGGGGTTAATTAACATAACTTCCAGACCTTTTAAGTCGGGATAAGAAATATGGTCAACTATATCTAAGGGAGCCTTTTCTGCATTCGCCCAAGGGTCAGTTGAAAACGACTCAATATCATTTATATCAAGAGTCTTTTGTTTTCTATCCTGAGAAGTAAAACCACCCATCTAAAAGCTCCAAAAAGAGTAAAATATTAACCTTATAGCTGAACACAGAGCACAGAACACAGCAACTTATCAATATAACCAAAGTATTGAATAGGCTATACTAACTTAAAAAATCATACTGAGTAAAGCTTAATATTCATAGCCTGTAAAACCTTATTGCTAATTTCTTAATTCTAACAAGTCGCACGAAACTTTTTGAGACTGATAGGTGAGTTGACCCTAATAATTTTTTAATTTACGCATATAACGTCAAAATTTATTGGTGTAGGATTAAAGAAGTCATTATTTATTGATAGAGTGACTATTTAAAGCTTAAAAAATAGACCCTCTGAAAAAAAATCACTACATAAAAAAACTAAACCATGAAACACCTTGCTGTTATTCCAGCC
>JABHTG010000066.1 GCA_018697205.1 Nitrospina sp.
GGCCAGGTTTAAAATCTACATCTAATTGCTCATCAATCATAACGGGTTCAACGGAAATAGTGTTGTGCTTAAGTATTTGGAGTTTTTCTAAAGGGCAAAAAATATATTTGTGTTTCCGAGTCAAAACTTCCACCCCCCACCTACCTGGAGCATCCCAATTAGCTCGGTAGGAAAATAATGCTCCCGAGTGTGCGATCCCTGCTCCTGAAAAAACTGTAGCTGTTGGATGCCAATCATTCCCTCCCGATGTGTAAGAACTAAATTCTTTAGGCTCCCCTCCCAGGAAAAATGCCAAGTCTAAAACGTGGGAAGAGTTAGCTAAAAACCAATTTTCACCGGTTATGCTATCTTTTAGTTTTTTTTCAATTTGGTCGCACCATTCTGTAAATTCGAAATTAAAGGATTGGACCCCACCGTCTTCTTTAATAAGTTTTTGGGCTTCTCTCACAGATGCATAAAATCTTCGATTATATGCGATATAAACCTTAGATTCCGTTTTTGTTGCGTGAACGCAAACTTTTTTAATTTGCTTGGCTGTTAAACCAGCTGGTTTTTCAAGTAATATTTTTCGAAGACCCATGTCCATTAATTCAATAGCTGTGCTTGCTAAAGCCTCGCAACTAACTGCAACTATTGCAGAACCTGGCTTACAACGCTTCGCTTTCTGCCAACCAACCAACCCCTGGGATATTGCGGGTATTCCCATCTTTTTTTGAAACTTTTGTACGCCCTTAAGGCTTTTACCTACAACCGTAAAGTTTACACCTAGATGCTTTAGAACCTTGGCGTAGTCCATAGCCATAGGGCCCGCACCCAATAAAACTACATTTTTTGAATTTAGGTTATTGGGCATACGTTATTTATTTTCCCCGTAATTTTTTTTAGGTGCTCAGTGAATACGCGAATTAGTTCAAGGTGTAAAGTTGAGGAATTTGAGTAGGTAGGTAAATCACAGTACCCTTTAGATAAGATATCATTAACCCATATATGAGTCATCTCGCTTTGGTAAGGAAAACATTCCTCCTTGATTTTGTTTTTAAGACCGTCTGACGATTCAAAGTCGAAATGAGTGGTGACGTCTGACATTAATAATTCGTAAGTTTCAGGGCCATTTTTAATTGTTACTTTGATTGGCCGATCCCCTCCCTTTTCATTGCAGGTAAGGTTAAGAGAGTCTCCACGAGAATTTTCTCCACTTAAACACCCAAAAAATTCTTTAAATCCGGACCTTTTTGCATCACGGACTTCTTTGTTAAGATTAGACTTTATGAATTTAAAATTATTACATTCCGTTAAGTAATACAAAAGATCCATAAAGTGTATGCTAGCTGTTGCCATTCCCCATCGAGTTCCTTCGACTTTTATTTTGATTGAATGATTCAAGTTTAATACGTTTTTAATTTGCTTAAATAAATTTGTGGTACGCATCCAACAACTAACCCAAGTGGGTATAGATGATTTTTTTAAAAGGTGTTCAATCTCAGCATATTGAGCACTCCTCTGAAATAGAATTTTTTCTAGGATTAAATTTTTTACAGAATTTTTTTTGACCACTTCCTTAATAATTTTTTCTCGAACAATCGAATTAGTTGAAATAATTACGAGGTCCAATTTGTTTGGAAGGTTGGCAAGGTTGTTATGATATAAAATTTGTATATGTTTTTTATTTTTGGATGAAACTTCTTCATATCTGCCTTGTGCTATCTTTAAAGACTCGCCAGATGGATCTACCAGATCAATTCTTGTAGGGCTTTCTAAATTAGATAATGCTTGGAGGTGGCGACTGCCAACTTGTCCTGCGCCTATAATAGTACAGTTGATCATAAATTTGGATAATCAAGCAAAAGGCTTTGAAAACTAATAACTAATAAGGTTTTGTTGGTAGGCAAAACTCCTTGGCCTGAAAGGTATTATAAGCTATAATCCGCAATCCCACACTATTATTGCTAGCTTAAAGAAGTTTATTTTTGAGGCTATTGATGAGTGTTCTATAAAAATAAAACTACGGATTTCCACTGCAACTTATTTTCAATTCATAGAGAATTTATTTTTAAATTGAATTCAAATAGCTAACTATAGGCTTCGATTAGTAGAGATTTTTTTACCTTAAATTGAGAATAAAAAATGTCTGACATAATGGCAATTATTCCTGCTCGATCTGGTTCAAAGGGTATAATTAATAAAAATATTAAACTCCTTAACGGTCACCCCCTTTTAGCATATTCTGTTCGCGCGGCTTGTTTAACAAAAGGTATTGGTCGTGTCGTAGTATCAACTGATTCTGAAGAATATGCTTCGATAGCTAGAAAGTATGGAGCAGAAACTCCCTTTTTACGCCCTAAAGAAATATCTAAAGATGATTCAACCGACTTAGATTTAATGTTCCATGCATTTAGCTGGTTTGAAAAGCATGAAGGTTTTATTCCACGTTTAGTTGTTCATTTGCGTCCAACAGGTCCACTCCGACAACCTCAGGTTATAGAAGGAGCTATCCAGGCAATTGAATTTGATAAAACGTCAACTGCATTGCGTTCCATTGCCGAGACACCAGAATCTGTGTACAAGTGGTGTGAACTTGATGGTGACTATTTAACTTGTGTGGGGACTAAGTCACGGGATATCGATGCCACAAGTTTTGGTCGCCAGTTCTACACAAAAACCTATGAACCAAATGGTCACGTTGATATTTTGAAATCAGATTTTATGTTAAAAAATAAAAAAATTTATGGGGATAGAGTGATTGGTTTTCACTCTCCGAGAGGGTTTATGGACATTGATAATCAAGAAAACTTTGATGTTGTCACACTCCAAGCTGAGCACAATAAAGAACTATGTGATGCTTTCTTTAAATCATTATAGTATTAATGCCACTATATAAGGAGTGAGATTAAAAATGATTATATTAGAAGTCCAAATAAAAACCGTATAAGAATCTAATGGGTAGAAAACCACTAGTATTCCCCTCTTTCTAACGAAGCTTTATTCCCAAGTTATTTTTTACCTTTTTAAGGAATCAAGATGAGAGTGCTTTTTGTCGGGTTAGGTTCTATTGGCCAAAGACATTTACGTAATTTAAAAAAAATATTAGGTGATTCCGTTGAAATTCTCGCCTACCGCGTCCGTCGTTCCGTACCCATGCTTAATGATCAACTTCAGGTTGTCGAAGGTGGGTCAATTAAGGACCAATATGATATTCTTGAGTTCGATGACTTAGATAAAGCCTTGGCTGAAAAACCAGAAATAGTTTTTGTGACTAACCCATGCAGTCTGCATATAGAGGTCGCAAGAAAAGCGGTTGAGGCAGGATGCCATCTGTTTATTGAAAAACCTTTGGCCGCAGGCGAGGAGGGAGTAGAAGAGTTGATAGAGTTGGTCGAGCAAAAAAGGCTGGTTGCATTCGTTGCCTATCAACTTCGTTTTCATCCTGGATTACAACAAGTCTCTGCTTGGCTCGAGGAAGGGCGCATAGGTCAACCTATTTTCGCAAATTTAATATTGGGGGAATATCTCCCTGGTTTTCATCCTTACGAAGATTACCGATTGGGTTGTTCAGCAGCTAAGGATTTGGGGGGCGGTGTTATATTAAGTCAGATTCACGAGCTCGATTATGCTTTGTGGTTCTTTGGAAAACCGAGCCGTATTTTTGCTATGGGCGGGAAATTAAGTGACTTGGAAATAGAGACTGAAGACACTGCTTTGATGCTTATGGAATGTCGTTGCAATGGCAAGACTTTGCCTGTGAGTTTGACTCTTGATTTTTTACGGTCTCCCCCACACAGAACCTGTACTATAGTGGGTGATCAGGGGAAGATCTTCTGGGATTATCATGGAAAGTCGACAGCTTTGCATAACCGGATTACGGGAAAAACCGAAACGATGGACTTCAGTGACTTGGAAAGAAATCAATTATTTTTGGATGAGATGGAACATTTTCTTTCTGCTGTTAAAGGAGAGGTACCCCCAGTCGTAAATCTTCGACACGGGTATGAAAGCCTTCAGATGGCGCTTGCTGCGCGCACTTCTATCGAAACTGGCGAAGTGCAAACTTTAAAATAGTTTTGTGTTTTGAGGATTGCCCTTGACTCCTGAAAATACTCAAACACCTATTATCAAATGGACGATGATATCCAAAATTTTGCTTCAAAATCAATTCGAGACGCATTTGATTTGACTGGGCGGGTAGCCATAATTACAGGCGGGGCTGGTTTGTTAGGTAGCAAGCATGGCGAAGCTGTTGCCGAAATGGGGGGCATCCCCATTTTAATTGATTTGGATACGACTAGAGTCCAATCCACTGCGGAAAGCATCAATAAAAAGTATGGATCAAAGGCTGAGGGGTGGATTGCAGATATTACATCTCAGGAGGAAGTTGAGAAATTAAAAGCCGAGATTATGGAGAAGTTTGGTCGATTAGATATATTGATCAATAATGCCGCTAACAATCCGAGCATATCTAATAAAATAAAATCCGAAGAGCAGTGGTCTCGGTTAGAAAACTTTCCCTTGGATCTTTGGGAAAAAGACATTGCCGTTGGACTGACGGGAGCTTTTTTGTGTTCGCGGACCTTTGGTAGTGAAATGGCAAGAGTCGGGCAAGGAGTTATTCTGAATATTGGGTCAGACTTGGGGCTCATAGCCCCAGATCAACGTTTGTATCAAAAAGAAGGACTTCCTCTTGATAAGCAGCCTGTGAAACCTGTAACGTATTCAGTGACCAAGGCAGGATTGATAGGTCTCACGCGTTATCTTGCTACTTATTGGGCAGGCTGTGGAGTTCGGGCTAATCTTATCGCTCCTGGGGGAGTTTATACAGATCAGGACCCGAAATTTGTGGAGCAACTTTCCAAGCTTATTCCACTCGGGCGAATGGCCAACCGCGATGAATATAAGTCGGCAATTGCCTTTCTTATTTCTGATGCTTCGTCTTATATGAATGGAGCTGTGCTTTCAGTCGACGGTGGACGTACTTGTTGGTAAGAGAGTTGGCAAAAAATATTTTGCCAATTCTGTTAGGTTAGCGCATTATTTGAAAGCGTTTTGGAGTGATAATTGTCATTGTGATCCTATTTCTATGAGTCCTGGTAGTTCGATAATTGCTTAGAGCGTTATGGTGAAAATATATGATAGTAAAAAGGAGATGAAATGTTTGTTATAGGTGAAATAGGCATAAACCACAACGGAGATCTTTCTATTGCGAAGGAACTTATAGATATTGCTTGTGATGCAGGTTGTGACGCAGTTAAATTCCAGAAGCGTACGATTGATAAGGTGTATACAAAGGAGCTTTTGGATTCTCCGCGTGAAAGTCTCTGGGGAACAACTCAGCGCGATCAGAAAGAGGGGTTGGAGTTTGGGGAAAAGGAGTATAGCGAAATAGATAAATATTGTAGGGGTAAGGCAATTGAATGGTATGCATCGGCATGGGATATTGGAAGTCAGAAATTTTTACGTCAATTCAATTGTAAGTATAATAAAATCGCTTCCGCAATGATTGTTGATGAAGACTTTCTGAAAACTGTTGCTTCCGAAGGAAAACATACTTTTATTTCCACAGGGATGACCGAATTAGATTGTATTGAAAAGGCAGTTAATATTTTTCGGGATGCAAAGTGTTCTTTCGAACTCATGCATACTGTTTCAACCTATCCTATGAATGATGAAGACGCCAATCTAAATTGTATTCCGATGTTTCGTGAACGCTTCGGTTGCGATGTGGGGTACAGTGGGCATGAGGTGGGCTTGGCAGTATCTTACGGTGCAGCCGCCCTGGGCATTACCTCATTAGAGAGGCATATAACATTGGATCGCGCTATGTATGGCTCTGATCAGGCGGCGTCGGTGGAGCCAAGCGGTTTGAGGCAATTAGTGGCTGTGGTTAGAAAAATTGAGAAGTCTATGGGAGATGGTAAAAAGACATTTCTTAAGCAAGAAATTCCTATTGCGAAAAAACTTCGCGGGCACTTGAATTGGGAATGCGATGAATATTCCTGAGTTTAAACTTTCCACCAGCTTCACCCGCTGGTTTTTGAATTAATTGTTCCGTCAAGTTAGAACCCAATTTTATAACCCAGAGGTCAGGTAAGTGAGCGCTTTTTCATTTTCTAAAAAACCTGTAAAAGTTCCATTGGTGAAAACAAAGAACAGATCCATCCAAACGCCAGTCCCTAGTCCAGGAACAGAAGGTATTTTAGAAAATCTCAGTAATTACGAATCGCGATCTATGCAAGGGACCGTTCCTCTTGTTTGGGAGAAAGCACAGGGGTTCAATGTTTTTGATCATGCGGGAAATCAATGGATTGATTTCACTTCGGCTATTTTTATAGCGAATATTGGTCATTCCAATCCACGGTTTATTAAGGCTATTCGTGAGGTTTTGGATAATAATCTCGTTCACCACTTTACCTACCCCAGTCAAATCAAAGCACGGTATTATGAGAAGCTCGTCCGGTTCACCGATGGCGAGTTTGATAAAGCATTTTTACTATCAGGTGGAACGGAGGCAACCGAAGCTGCTTTGAAGTTAATGCGGATGAACGGTCAGCGAACCAGAAAAAAAAGACTGGGGATCATTTCTATGGAAGGAAGCTTTCATGGTCGGACCCTGGGCGCGCAGTTGCTTGGAGGTATTAAGCCACAAAAAGAATGGATAGGGTTTGAAGACCAGGGTGTTTTTCATATTCGTTGCCCATATCCATGGGTTTTAGATAAAGGTACTTCTCCTGAAGAGTTTTTAGAGAATGAATTAAAAAAGCTGGAGGATGAAGGAATTTGTCTCGGAACAGATATTTGCGGGGCGATATTTGAAACATTTCAGGGGTGGGCATCATTTTTTTATCCTAAGAGCTTTATGAAGGCCATGGAGGCTTTTTGTCGGAAAAATAAAATTCTCCTGACTATAGATGAAGTACAATCTGGCTTTGCAAGAACCGGAGTTAAATTTGGTTATCAACATTATGATATTCATCCTGATTTGATTTGTTGTGGGAAGGGGATGGGGTCTGGGGTTGCTTTATCGGGTGTCTTGGGAAAGCGGGAAATCATGGATATTCCCGATGTTGGAATGATGAGTAGTACCAATTCTGCCAATCCGATTGCATGTGCCGGCGGAATGGCCACTCTAGAGGAGATTGTAGAAAATAATCTTGTTGAGGAAGCACGTCGAAAGGGAAAAGTGTTTCACGAAGGGTTAAATAGCCTGAAAGAAAAATACCCTGATAGAATACCCTATGTCTTTGGAGAAGGAATGATCGCGTCTGTTCTATTTAAGAACCCAAAAACAGGAGAAGCGGATTCTCTTTTTTCCAGCCGTGTTTCGGAAACCTGCATGCAGAAAGGACTTTTGGTTGTCCATACAGGTAGAGAGTCTGTGAAAATGGGGCCTCCTTTAACCATTTCGGACGACGCCTTACTAGAGGGGTTGGATGTTTTAGATGAAGCAATAAGGGAAAATATTTAAACATATCGGCTACTTTTACCTCTCTAAGGGATTTCACAAAGTATATAGAGGGTGTGAAGGTGTTATGGCAGTCTTAGATCATAAAGGAGATAAATTGGATATTCGAATTATGAAACAGGTGCCGAAAGTGATTTTCGGTCGCGGTTCGTTTAAAAAGCTTCCAGAGGTCTTGTCTGATTACCGTAGTGATGGTTACATCATTTTTTTCGTGGATCATGCCCATAAAAAAACCGGGATAGTTGATCAAATTCCAGCTGAAAAAGATGATCTCGTTTTTGTAATAGATACAACCTCTCATGAGCCAAAAACTGATCAGGTGGATGAGTTGCGCGATGGCATCCTTAAAACGAAAAAGGGCAATCTTCCGGCTCTTATTATTGGAATTGGCGGGGGGAGTGCCATGGATATTTCAAAAGCTGTTTCTATAATGTTAACGAATGAAGGTAGTTCAAAACTGTATCAGGGGTGGGATCTTGTTAAAAATGCACCCATCCGAAAAATGGGAATACCTACCTTATCTGGTGCAGGAACAGAGGCCAGCCGTACTACGGTACTTTCTGCCGTTGATAAAAAATATGGAATAAACAGTGATCAGAGTATGTTCGATATAGTAATGATGGATCCCGACTTGTTGGACAATGTTCCCGAAGGTCAAAAATTTTTTACGGGCATGGATTGTTTTATCCATGGTGTTGAAGCGAGCGAAGGTTCCTATATAAATACATTTGGCAGTGCTTATGCGAAACAATCTATTGAGTTATGTACAAAGGTTTTCATGAAGCAAGGTGGTACGAATGACGATCTTATGGTGGCCTCTTTTCTGGGTGGAGCTTCTGTGACAAATTCAGAGGCAGGAGTTGTGCACGCAATGTCATACGGTATAAGCCTTGTTTTGGGATACCGCCATGGACTTGCAAACTGCATTGTATTCCGCCAGTTAGAAGAGTTTTATCCAAAACATGTTCCTGTTTTTTTTAAAATGTTAGAGTTGAATAATATTAAACTGCCCGATGGAGTAACAAAAAAGGTGAACAAGGAAGAGATGGCTGTTATGACAAAAATGACCTACAGGATGGCAAGACCTCTTACCAGTGCGCTAGGCGAAAACTGGAAAGATATTTTGACTGAAGAAAAAATTGCCAGCCTTTATGCGAAAATGTGAGAAGTTTATTAATTAATTTTAGGGTTTAGGGTGGTAAAAGTTATTTTTTTCGACATAGATGGGATTTTGACAGATGGTTCTGTTTACGTAGATGCTCTGGGAAACGAAACTAAACGAATTCAATTCGACGATATTGATGCAATTTTTAAGTTAAAACGTGCTGGGATTAAAATTGGTTTTATAACAGGGGAAGATAATGAGTTTTGCAAGTATGTAAAAAAACGCTTTTCCCCTGAATATTTTTTGTCCGGATGTAAAAATAAGTTAATCGCTTTTCAAAAGTTGGCCAAGGAAAACGAGTTGGAAAAATCCAGTGTAGCTTATGCTGGTGATTCTGAAAGGGATATTGAGCTTTTGAAGTATGTCGATTGCAGTTTTGTCCCAAATGATGTCGACCCCGAAGTTAAAAAAGCAGCAAAAGTAGTGCTGAAAGCCGCAAGAGGGCAGGGGGTCATAAAGGAATTAACTGATTTTATTTTAGAGAAATGAAGAGGCTTGTTAAAGCTGGGTCAGTTTTCTAGATAGATTAGAAAATTAAATTTAAAGAGGAATGTGCTTTAAATACATTATATATCTACACCTTCCCTCCTGTTATTTTCATGTGGTTTGCAATGAGTCCCTACTAACTTTAATGTTGAAATGGTAAAAAGCGAGTGTTTTTAGTAACGACTGCTAATCAAAATTTTTGGAAATTAGATGAGCCAATCCTATTTTTAGGGGAGTGGTGCAGGATGTATAGCCAGAAACATGTGTGGTCTGAATTGCCTCATGAAGTACTTCCCTACTATGGTTTAGATAGAGACAGGGTATATAGTGACTATTATTATGCTTTGGAAGTTTATGAATTTTTTTTAGTTGAACTGTCTAGAGAGCTTAATAAATTACATGGTTTTGATCACACTCTACACTATTGGCGAATTGTTATAGGTCCATGGCTCTTA
>JABHTG010000064.1 GCA_018697205.1 Nitrospina sp.
GGTAGAGCAACTGACTCTTAATCAGTAGGTCCTCGGTTCGATCCCGAGACGGCCCACCATTTAAATCAAAGGGTTAGCCGAAATTGGCTAGCCCTTTGTTTTTCATAATCGCTATATTTACACCCTATTTACACCCATATACCCCCTTTATACGCAGTAATAACGCTATATTGCGTATTCAATACGCAAGAATAGTGCAATGTTGCTTTTCCTCTACATATAAATAGAATGGTTCTGTTGCTTTCTATGGATCACCTTGCTGAGAAGTTTAATGTGAATAAGATTGATAGACCTGGAGGGATGAAATGTTTAAAAAAATCGTAATTATCGCCTTGGTCTCTGCTTTAGCTGTTGGTTGTGCTTCCGTTCCACTTCCAATGGAAAGTGCAGAAAGAAATACAACAGCGAAAAAATTTAATCCTCCCTCAGAAGGAAGGGCCGGATTATACATTTTTCGTAAAACTAACTTGGTGGGTGGAGCCGACCCAAAAGATGTATGGATTGATGGAAAATGCATCGGAGAAACTGTCCCGTCTGTTTTTTTCTATAAAGAAGTTGAAGGTGATAAAGGTCACAATGTTTTTTATCAACCCTCGGATTACAAGGAAAACCCGACAGAAACTTACCTCAAAACCTACGGGCCACCAAAAGGCCTGACTATTCAAGTTAAAAGCGGTATGAACTATTTTATTCACCAATATATCAATTTCGGCGATCATAACTTTGTGCTTGTTGATGAGGAGCAAGGTAAAGAAGAAGTGAGCAAACTAGATATGGCAAAAAAAGGTGGATGTGGTTTTTTAACTAGAAACAGGATTTATGACAATAGAACCGATGAGGAAAAGCAAAGGGCCCACAAAGCTGGAGTGCTTGCCCAAGAGCTTGGCCCAAAGCTTGGCAAAGATTTATATAACATGCAATCGATAGGTAGGTCATTTTGCAGATTGTTTTGTTGATGGCACCCCTAATGGATTCTGCAATGAACGAAGAAGTAAATTTCTGTAATCAATGTGGTTCAAAAATAAACTCAGACGCAAAGTTTTGCTCAAATTGTGGATGTGATTTGAAAAACAGTTCTACCAAAACCTCATTGGACGCAAATATTAAATTAGAAACAGCCAATGTTAAATTAGAAACAACCAATGCAACATTAGAGAAGGGAATTAAAGCGACAGGCGCAACATTAGAGAAGGGGGTTAAAGCGACAGGCGCAACATTAGAGAAGGGATTTAAAGAGGTAAGGAAAGGACTACTGCTCTCAACGGAGAGAGTTATGGGTTTTAGTTTTAAATCCGGATTGACGAGAATTTGGATTTTCTTGTCTGTTCTGTACTTAATCTTTGCTACAGTTGCATTGATAGAGAATATCGAACAGTACGCCAATATAGGAACGATGGTTGGCAATATGCTTGGGGGATTAATCCTCTTATGGCTTGTACCGTATATTTTAATTTTCTGGATTGGGCGTGGTTTGTACTGGGCATTATGCTGGATAAAAACTGGTTTTATTGCAGATCCTTCTAATAAACCAGACCAGTCAAAAATAAGAACAAAGGAAGAAGAATAGGACTGTCAATAAAAAGAGAGACCAACCATGACTAAATACCTAGCTATAGCGTTCTTGATCACAGGCTTCCTAGTGGGCGATGCTTATGGGGATGATCTAATTGCCGATCTTCACTTTGATGATGGAAGTGTATTGCATAATATTAAAATCGACAATAATGTAATACATTTCAAGCATGAAGATGACAATTATGATTTGGGTTATCGGGACCTAAAATCGATTAGTTTTGACGTCCAACCTGGAACGTCTGACTTAACGCGCTGCGCATATCCAAATCCAGGCGCACTCGGAAGAGTGCGTTCTGAGGATAAGCAGTGCGGATTGGTTGGAAAAGCAGCGATAGTTACTTTGAAAATCAAAACAAAAATAGGGGTTGAAGCGATAGATCGTTTTTCGACTAGTGATAATAGAGGGTGTTCAGGCCTAGCTTATACGCAAGATGTTAAGATTATTAGTAAACTAACAGGTAAGAAAATAACCAGGACTTACGGGATCACTAATATAAAAGCCAGCGGGTTCAGGGGGAAATTTTACGATCAAATCCGTTATGGGGATACCCCGTACATAAAATATAGTCAAACTGCGTGTATTTTTCATAAAGGAAATAAAAAAGGAATTAAATCTATCGTATTTAAAGACGACTAAGTTTTAACCACCAACTCTCTCCGCTTTTCCAACCGCTTCAAGTATTGCTCACGTTCGTCACGACCATAGCCCAAACGAGTTACTCCGATCCCATTTCGTTTGACGAACTGATCTGCAAGCGGAACATCAACCATTTTTCAGGTCCTATAATCACTGTGTCAGTTTTGTGTCAATCTGATAGGCACTTCTTGGCATTTAGTGACACAACACGCCTTACCATAAACAGAACCACTAAACAAAAACAGAAAGGTGAGTGAGAGTAAGAATATGAATTTAGTTTTCATATTTGAGGACTCTATAATTGCCAGAAAAATATAATCCCTGACGGTTTACCCGCAATTTTAATAAAATAGTAGGTAGTAAATAGTGTTTACAAAGGCAAACCAGAAACCAAGTTTCATTACTCCACAACCTATTCCTTCCATTGAGAGCAATGGTGCTTTTGTTCTTCCCATCCAATAAACCAATAAAAGAATTGGCACATAAAAATACCAACCATATTTTTGTTCACTTAAACCTGAAATTAGAATATGCCAACCTTTTGTGTAAAAAGGAAAATAGGGATTTCTTTTATATGTTTTTTCCGGTGCTAAAGAGGTTTGATTAAACGTTTTGTCTTTTAAGTTTGTTTCTGGTTCATCCCCATAAACAGAACCACTAAACAAAAACAGAAAGGTGAGAGAGAGTAAGAATGTGAGTGGGATTTTCATAAAATTAATCTAGTTGGATATATATTCATTGATTGCATAACCCAAAATAACTTTGTAAAACCTCCAAA
>JABHTG010000061.1 GCA_018697205.1 Nitrospina sp.
CGCTTGCAGAAATGGTTGTGACTCCCGTGATCTCTTGCGTGCCACTATCAGTAACCGCACCACCGGCTGTAATACCATAAGTTCCAGAAACTGTTGCTGCACCCAGATCAATCGCATCTTCATCGCGCAAGTTCACATCACCACCTGAAGTGATTACTACTGTAGCGAAGTTATTAGACGCATTACTTAGTGTGATGTCATTACTACTACCCGCAGCGAGGGTGGTGGTATCGGCGACAACAAGAGGAACCGTCTGTGTAATATCACCACTTGCGGTAACACTGAGAGTCCCACCCACTGTGCCATCTGTTGCGGCGTTAATATAAAGATCATCGTCCGCGTCAGCTGAAGTATGCAATCTCACCGGGCCACTATTAACGAAGGTGAGATTGCCAAACGCTGCAGTACCGTTACCTGACTTCATGGTCACTTTTTTACTAAACGCATTGCCCGACTGGTCAAGAATAATATTGCTACTGGCTTCAGTCGTTGTAAAGGTCGCCGCGTTCGTTATCGCCAGGTTACCGCTGTCTGTTATATCCCCTTCAGTCGCTGTTATTGTATAGGTCCCCGATACGGTCGAGGCACCCAGATCAATCGTATTCTCATCAACTACAGTAACAGCAGCACCTGTAATTCCTACCGCAGCAGCAAAGTTATTTGTTGATATATCCAGGGTTACATCTTGCCCACTTGCAGAAATGGTTGTGGCTCCCGCGATCTCTTGCGTACCACTATCAGTAACCGCACCGCCGGCTGTAATACCATAAGTTCCAGACACTGTTGCTGCACCCAGATCAATCGCATCTTCATCGGTTATCGCAACGTTATTACCCGAAGTGATGACTACTGCGGCGGCAAAGTTATTCGTTGATGTATCCAGAGTTATGTCATTGCCACTACCCGCTGCTAGTGTGGTGACCCCAGTAATTTCCTGAGTACCGCTATCGGTAATTGCGCCGCCGGCTGTGATGCCATAGGTTCCCGATACTGTCGATGCTCCTAGAATAATTGCTCCCGCATCGCGCAAGGACACATTGCGACCCGAAGTGATTACTACCGTGGCAAAGTTATTCGTTGATGTATCCAGCGTAATGTCATTACCACTACCCGCAGCTAGGGTTGTAACTCCCGAAATTGTTAAAACTCCGTTATCTAAAATATCACTCCCTGAAGTGGGTCCACTATTAGTGGCAACAAGACTTCCTGCCGTAACAGTACTTAGCGTAATGTCTCCGCTTGCAAAGTTGGTTTTTCCCGCACCGTCTCTAATGGTTGAAGTAAAGACACCCGAACCCGTATTCATTGTTGTGCCTGATTTTAGTGTTATTACTGCCGCACCTGAATCACGTTGACCATCAACAACACCGTTAGAGGTGGTATCATTTGCGGTCAGTGTCAGATCACCGTTATCAGTGGTGATATTCGCATCGACCAGGACCGAACGTCCCGCCTGCAATGTTAAGTCTCCGCCGCTACCCGAATTGCTTGCCGTGATTGCACTGGATACCGTGATGTCATTGTTAGCCTGCAGAACAACATCCGTTCCGGCTGACAAGGCGGAGTTGATTGTAGCTGGAGTGATCGTAGAGTTGTCCGATGAGTTTGTTGCAAAGACGGCAGAACTTATTGAATCACTTGTACCGCTCCCAATTGTGATGTTCTTAGGATCAAGAAATAGGGTACCTGTTCGATTATCCACACCGGCTTTAACGTTGCCATTAAAAGTCAAAGTGTTGCCTGATGAAACTTCTACGAATCCGCCCACACCTGAATAAGTTCCTGGTGTTACATCGAACTGACCATAAACCGCGGATTGCTGATCTGCCCATGCTATGATGCGCCCGCCTGCACCATTAGACCCCATTGCTTTGGCGGTGATCTTTGAAGAATCGTTGATGATTAGAGTCTGTGCGTTGGGAATCTCATCGATGCTGAGGTTTTTTCCGCCCTGAAACTCGCCGCCTAAACGAATGCTACCTCCGCCCATCGATCCAGAAGCATCAATCGTGTTGGACAAAAATTTAAGTGTATTTGCTGTTACATCGATACTTCCGCCCTTGCCATCGGTACCGATGGCAATGTAGTTGCCGGAAGTTGTGATCTGCTGATCCGCAAAATGTTTGATCGATCCACCGCTCGCCCCGGAAACGTCGAGCAGTGCGTCAACCATTTCCCAGGATTTAAACAGGGTGTTGATGTTGATGTTGCCGCCTTGGCCGGTAGTTCCCTTTGCGAGAACCGGTGCTGAAATAGAAAGACCACCTGTGGTGATGTTTATATTACCGCCGGTCTTACCGCTTACATCCATTGTTGCACCCGCACTAACCAAGTCGGTACCGATGATACTAACCTCACCTCCTTTTGCGTCGTTACCCTTTGCCTTAATGGAACCTTTATCAACGGTTACACTTGCACCAGCCACAGTAATTTTACCACCTGGGTCTTCCGGCTTCTCACCCGAAGCATCCAAGTTTCCTGCGACATTGACATTGCCTTGGTCACCCCCGCCAATAAAAATACGCCCATTTTTTTTGGTGACCGTCTTCGCTGAAATCAATCCCTCCACGTTGATAACATCTCGTATGATATTGCTTGCGTTTTTAGCCGATAGGATTACCTGACCTCCATCTGCCTGAATAGAACCGGAATTGGAAATCCGATCACTAATTAGATTGCCATCCTTATCAAGTACCTGACCCTCTACTGGTTTTTTGATGGTAAAAGCAATAAGGTCATTTCCAACAAAGTCGATAGTGGTAGCCTCGCCCGAGACTAGCCCCACGGTCCCTAGGTTGGCGATCACCACACCCTTGTTGTTCACCGACGGAGCGATTAGTGCGGCAAAATCTGATGCGCGAATCCTTCCCTCATTCAATATTGAAGCTAGCGGTTTGTTTGGATCCTGGGAGAACTTATAAATACCATCTAAAAAATCCTGTTCTGATATTTTAAGCGTGCTCGCAATCAAGCTTGCGACATTAATATTCGCAGTGGGTGAAATGAAGATACCATTGGGGTTGCTCAAGACAATCTGTCCGTTAGCTGCAAGATTACCTTTAACCACAGTGCGGCTATTGCCTAAAACATTGTTAAGCGCTGAAGAGAAGGAGTCGGGCTGCAGGAAAATCACCGACTCATTGTTGCCAATGCTGAAACTCTCCCAGTTGATGATGATTTTTTTTGTGGTCTGGGTAACGGTTAGGGATGAGCCGGAAGTGTCAATCGAACCGGCACCGGAGGATATAGTCCCGCCCTGCGGTAGGGCATAGATTAAAGTCGGAAACCCTCCGATAAGATAAACTAAAAAAGCTATCAGGAATTTGTGGACCGCCCTCCCGCGGTCGACAAAACTTGAAATTCGCACAACACTCCCCAGTGCATTTAAAAACAATGCTTAATAAAATGAAGCCCACGCCTCCAACGGGTGGCTTAATTTTAATCCCTTTAATTACAGTATTTTGGAGCAATAATCTTAACATATTGAAATCATTATATGAAGGTTTAAGATCATAAATAACAACTAGATAGGCCTTTATTTATAACAAGTTACTGATTAATAAGGGGTTATTGTTTAAAAATATTTGCCTTAAAATAGGCTCTAAAGACAATATTTTTAGCTAATGTTTTGAGTTAACAGGGGTTAGTTGAAAAATTTGGTTGGTTTGGGGCAGAGATTAGCTGTGGCCTTGGTAAATCAACCTAAAAGATAGCAGTGTTAATAATGATAAAAAATATAATGAGGATTATAGTAATTGGCCATACCATTAAGGTAAGAAAATCAATATTTTAGATATACCATTTAATAATGAAGGAAAATTTTACAGTTGATCAGTAATTGATCATACCGTTTAGGTAAACTGTCCCATAGGATTCGTCTGCGGGTGCGATACTACCAAACACCGGTGCGCCGTATGTAACAGCGAAACTGACGGCCGGGCTTTTGTTTTCTTTTTTAGGAATATTAATTTTAAGTCCTCCGCCCGCCGTTGTTATTTCCTGATCCACTTCCCCTGAGCGTTTGTCACGCACAAATATTTTTCCATGTTCCAGAAAAGAGACAACCGAAAAAACCTTGCTTAGGTCGGGGAAGTTACTGTGCCATTTGACCTGCCAAGGAAAAGGAACCGTATACTCTGCCGAAAGGTTGTACCCCTTGTCACCTTGAAAGGCGGATAAAGGGTAGCCACGAACCGAACCCATCCCGCCGATTCCCATAAGGTAAGAGGAAAGTGCGCGCGTATTATTTATCTGCCCTTGGAACTTCAGAATGAAGTAACTGTTTAAGATCTTCGCAGACTGCAGTCGCGTCACATTGACATTTGTCGTGAAGATCTTTCCATGCCCACCTGCTCTTGAAACCAGACCGCGTGACGAATCCCCCTCACGGAGCCCCAATTCAAAGTTTAAATCATAAAACGTTCTACCAAGAAAAGAATCTGAAAGGTTTCCCTCAAATCCGAGCGATACATTCATCAGGTTGTCTTTGGTGGTATTAGTGCCTTGTGCTTCATTCTCAAAACTTTTCAGATCAAGACCGGTTCGAACTGAAAAACTCGCCGTCTGACTTTTATGCAGTAAATGAGAAAATTCCAGACCCACCGAAGTTAACGACCCCCCAGCTGCAAGATATTCAAGAGAGTCCTTGAGTTCATTCTCTAAAAAGGTGTACGATAACTTCATGCGAGTTCCGTATGAATTAATAGGGACTGTATAAAAAGGAGTATAGACATCCTGCCCATATTCGGAGCGACTCCACCGAGTCGCAAACTGATCTCCCAGAGTAAAAATATTGGCATAGGTCATGCTTAATCCAAAACGAACGGGTCCGGTATAACGGGAACCAAAATTATCCGAATCAAACGAAAAGGTATAGGGCCTTGACTCGGTCACATCCATGACCAGATCAGAGGTCCCTGGTAAGTCACCTGGCTTCAGTACTGCCCTGACCTTGACTCCCATCAACTCATTCAATTCAAGAAGTACACGTTCCAAAGTCTGCTCTCTTAGAACCGGCTCCTCCTGTACCTCTTTCATTCGTTGTTGCAATTTTTCTGTGCTCAACTTCTTGTTACCCACTACAAAAACTTTATTGATCCTGCCTTCAGAAATAACTATCTCTACTGTTTCATCTTTTACTTCCTGGTTGGGAATAAGCACGCGAACTAGAAGATACCCTTCGGTCGCATATACCGCGGCAATCTCATCAGCTATGGTGTTCAAAATACTCATGTTGACATCTTTCCCCTCTTGCAAATCAATCAGCGGCATTAATCTTTCGTTGCTGATCACCGTATTGCCAGTAAGCTTTATTTTCTTGATAAAAAATGTAGTGGCTGAGGCAGGGGCCTTTCTAGGCAAAGGTTTATTCTTGTTCGTAATTTTTGGTGTTTTGGGTTCCGGAGGAAGTTCTTGAGGAAGAGATTGACGTAGCGATTTCTCAATGACCCCTGACTGACCTTCAAGAGGAACTTGAGCTAGCGCAAATGGAGTGAAGGCGTGGATCATAACACTTGCCATCACAAAAAAAGAAATAGACGCAAGCAACGTCCAACGCCGAACCCCGAAAAAAGAGATTCCGCAACGGTACATTTGAACTCATTTAATTAGTTTGATTAAGGCGCTTTATAGCACAAGGTGTGAAAAAAATGAGGAGTATTTTTTTTTCTTTTGTGGAAAAAATTTGGATAACTTTAGAAAATTTGTGGATAACTTGTGAAGAATATTTTTAACTAATTGAAAGTATTTAATGAAAAAAAAACTAAAATATTTTAAAAAAAAATTACTTTTATTCACTTAAATTGGGGATAAATTTAATTTTCAGTGAAAAAATTGTTTATAAATTTTTATAAAATGGGAATAAGTTTTTTTTTAGGGGATAAATTTAATTTTTAGTGAAAAAATTGTTTATAAATTTTTATAAAAGTTAATAACTTGTGAATAACAATACACATAATAAGAATTACTACTGTTTATTATCAATAAATTTAAATTTTTATAATGCTTAGTTTCTATAGATTAAAATCAATAACGTTTTGCTTTTGGGGGAGGAGGTCAATTGTTGGAGCTTCTAAACTTTTTTTGGGAATGTTTTGCCAAAAAGCTTTTCGTAAAGAGTGAGTTTATCTTTCGCACAGCGAAACCCGACATCTTTTTTCTTAGAAAGTGGATTAAGGTGTTCCCGGTAATTAGCTCGCGATTTTAGAGCAATGACTTTTTCATACTCTTCTTTCGGGAAATGTCCAACACCAAGGTAAGACATCCCTCGAACAACTAGTTGTTTTTTTTCTTTTTCTTTCCATTCGCGAGTACTGTTCGGGTAGGGGAGGTAGTAGTCCCACACCCACTCCCAGACATTGCCGATCATGTCATATGTCCCGTAAAAACTTACTCCTTGAGGAAAGCTTCCTACGGGCTTTAATCCACGACCCTGTTTCTTTTTTGCGGACGGACTTACATTGGCACTGGAAAGCTCAAATTTATTACCCCAAGGATAAATATAATGATCTGGCCCGCGAGCAGTTTTTTCCCATTCGGCTTCTGTGGGTAGTCTTTTCCCAACCCATTGTGCATAAGCTGCAGCGTCATAAAAATTAACGTGGGAAACGGGATAATTTCCTGTCCCATCTTGAAACTTTTCTCCCCTCCATGTTTTTGGTGGATTATGACCCGTAGCCTGACAGAAAATATAATATTGCATGCGAGTCACCTCGTATTTATCAATATAAAAATCTTTGAGATAAAGTTTTAACGCAGGGGATTCGTCTGCGTACCATGGTTTATTTAAGCCTACTTTAAGAGCGTGCTTGTCGGTATCGACTTTATCGCTTCCCATGCTAAAATTACCCCCAGTTACCAAGACCATTCCCTTGGGTGGCGAGTCGCATCCGGTTAAAATCATACCGTAAAGCATCAAGTAAATTATTGTGTAAGGTTTCATGAAATTCTTGAATAGAAAGTTAGTTGATCTACATGATAAAAAATAATCAGACTTGCATCTTTAAATCTATTCTAATTGATAAAATTGATGTCGATGACCAACTAACAAGTTTCTCTTTCGATATTCCGGTTGATTCTTTAAAAAAATCAATCGAAGAACTTGGCATTATTCATCCGGTTACATTAACCCAAGTAGACAATCGCTTCCGAATCATATGCGGCCACAAGCGTATACAAATATTTTCACAGCTCAAAATAAATAAAATCCCCGCAATAATTCTGCGCCCTGCTCCAAGTGAAGAATCAATGATGATGTTGAACTTATCAGAAAACCAATTCTGTCACTATTATAGTGACATTGAAAAAGGAGCAATCCTTTCTAAATTATACGCAGTTAAGATCCCAGAAATTCGTATTATAGAAAAGTATATGCCAATGCTCGACTTGGAGAAAAGTAAAAAGCTACTGAGCGATTACCTTAGTGCCAATGAATTAACAACGGGTCTTAAAACTCTTCTTCATGAAATGAATGTCCCTCTCAGAGTCTATTCAATATTTTCCAATTGGGACGTTGAAAGCTCTGATGCAGCTGAAATTTTTTTTTCTGTGCTTCGACCTGGAGTCAATAAATGGCGGGACTTGCTTGAATGGGTTCATGAAATTTCCATACGAGATGGTATAAGACCCTCAAGTATTTTTGAACTCCCTGAATTAAAATCTATCTTAAACCAAAATGACCTTGCACCAAATATACGATACGACCAAATTCGAAAAATTTTTCACTCCAGACGTTATCCTGTTCTTAGCGATTTGAGAATTCGTATAGCAAGATCTATTGATGCATTGAAATTAGATGACAAAACAAGAGTGCTCGTGCAAGATAGTTTTGAAAGTGACAAAATCATAATTGAAATGAATTTTCGTACTAAAGCAGAGTTTGTCAATCAATTAGAAAAACTGGTCCGCGCCTCAGATTCTGAAGCACTGGAGGAGTTAATTTGTATTTTTAAAGATCCATGACCATGGCTTAGTTTTTAAAGTTAAATTAAATCTATTGGTTTCAAATCAGTATTTAAGCTATCCTGAAAAATTAAAATCTCACTACCTAAGTCACTTACAAATTAAATCCTTTTTATTTGTAATATCTTAAGGAATTTATTTTATGCAAAAATTGGGAATAGTAAGTCTTGGTTGTCCGAAAAACGCAGTGGATACCGAATTGGTCCTCGGAGATCTTCAAGGCGATGAATATGAAATCACTTCTGACCAAAAAGAAGCTGATGTCATCATTGTTAATACTTGCGGCTTTATTGAGTCTTCAAAAAAAGAATCAATTGATGCCATTCTTGAAATGGCGGCCCTTAAATCCGCTGGTAAATGCAAAAAACTCGTGGTGACCGGATGCCTTTCTGAACGATATAGCGATGAACTTCTTAAAGAAATCCCTGAAATAGACCACATGCTAGGCGTAAACCAATATCCGCGGTTAAAACAGATTTTAAAAGAATCCGATTCCAGGGAAGAAAATACCTCGGTTAATCATGTACATGAACCTGCAGAATATTTTGAATCTTATATGAATCGTGTATTGACGACTCCTTTTTACTCTGCCTACCTTAAACTTGGAGAAGGATGTTCCAATAAATGTGCCTTCTGTATTATTCCAAAAATTCGTGGGCAGTTTAGAAGCCGTTCACCTGAATCTATTATCGCTGAAACCAGACATTTTGCCCAGCATGGTGTCAAAGAATTTAACTTAATCTCTCAAGACACAACCATGTATGGAGTAGACCTAAAAATGAAGAATGGCTTGGTCCAACTTCTAAAATCTCTTTCTAAAATTAACGGAATCGAATGGATGCGCTTGTTTTATTGCTACCCTACTTTCATCAATAGTGAACTAATCGAATATATCGCCTCTGAAGAAAAAGTCTGTAATTATATCGATGTCCCCCTTCAACACACTCATGACTTTATGCTTAAGCGGATGAAACGACAGGAAACAGAGAAAGGTGTTCGCAGCATGATCGACGAACTCCGCACCAAAGTTCAAGGCATTGCTTTGCGTACAACTTTTATTACCGGATTCCCAGGAGAAACTGATGAATACTTCAACCATCTTCTTGAGTTTGTCCGTGAAGTTGAGTTCGATCATGTCGGTGTCTTCACTTATTTCCACGAAGAAGGAACCACCGCTTACAACTACCAAGACCTTGTTCCTAATAAAATTGCTGTTTCACGCCGGGACGAGTTGATGAGTGTGCAACAGGAAATTAATAGAAAAAAAAATAAGGACAGAGTTGGCAAAGTTTTGCCTGTATTGATTGAAGGAGCCGATGCTGAGGAAGAGTATTTAATAACTGGAAGACTCGCTACCCAAGCCCCTGAAATTGATGGGCAGGTTATCATTGAAGAGAGCGACGTAGAAATCGGACAAATCCTACCCATGCTGATTACCGGATCCACAGACTACGACCTTGTTGCCCGCCAGACTGAAAAAATATCAACATAATTTTTAAGACTATGCACCTGACTATTAACCGTTTTGTAGAGAATTTTCTGTAAAGGTTACAGTTTATAATTAACTTGCCAATATTTTGGCCAAAAAAACACCAAACCTTGCGCTAAATTTTCTCAATAACTGGTGGGTTTGGCTATAACTATCTCTTTTAGCTAACTAGTTAATATAATAAGCTAGACCAATCGGCATTGGACTTGGTCGACCATGAGAGAAATTATCCCTTTTAAAATCAAACAATTTTAGTCTATCAGTATGTTGATTTGAATCAATTCTCAAGAATTAGCTAAATCTCCCAAATCTAATCTTGTCTCCTTAAAAACAGTATGTTAATCTAATCGGCAATCCGCTTTTTGTCGGGGAATTTACCCCGCGAATAGTATTTTATCTCTCACGCAGCCGGATCGAACCTAATGGTGGCCGTAAGGTTTTAGGTTTGAAATGATAGCTGCGGTGGACTAACCATTTTTAGTTTAGTAAAGGAGTAGTAATGTCAGAAATTACAATGAAAGAGTTACTTCAAGCAGGGGTTCATTTTGGTCATCAGACCACTCACTGGAACCCTAAGATGGATAAGTTTATTTATGGTGCACGAAATGGAATTCATATCATAGACCTCCAGAAAACATTGAAAATGTTCCGAGAAACCGAGGAATTTATCAGGAAAACAACTGCGGCTGGGAAAAAGATTCTATTCGTTGCCACAAAAAGGCAGGCTCAAGAACTTGTTAAAAAAGAAGCTGAACGTTGCGGTATGTACTTTATGAACCACCGCTGGCTGGGTGGAACTATGACGAACTTTTCAACCATTCGTAAAAGTATTGATCGGTTATTACAATTGGAAAAAATGGACGAAGAAGGCGCGTTTGAGCTTCTTCACAAGAAAGAGGCTCTTGACAAACGTAAAGACATTGCAAAACTAAATAAGTTTTTTGGTGGGATAAAAAATATGCGAGAACTCCCTCACGCTCTTTTCATTATTGATACGCAAAAGGAACGAATAGCTTTGGCTGAAGCAAAAACTCTTGGAGTTAAAACATTTGCCTTGGTTGACACCAATTGTGACCCCGATGGAATTGACTTCCCATTTCCGGGCAATGACGACGCAATTCGATCCATTAAATTATTTGCAACACGAATTGCAGATATTGCGCTAGAAGGCCAAGAAATTTTCCAAGCCAGTCGAAAAAAAGCAGAGAACCCTGGCGAAGAAAAACCGGAACCTCCCGTAACATCTTCTAATAAAAAAGATGTTCAAAATGAAAAGACTAATGCAGAAACTGATCAGAATTCTGAAAGTAAAGAAGAAAAAATTCCGGTCTAATTTCACCTGCTTTTGAGAGCATTCCACGATAACGTGGGCACCACATTTTTAAAATTTTTTTATAAGTCAGTGGATAAAAAATATTTTTTCCTCTTCGAAAAAGTATGAACCCGTAAAAAATAAGGATAGAAAGAATGGAAATCACGGCAGAAATGGTTAAAAATTTACGCCAACAATCAGGCGCAGGCATTATGGAATGTAAAAACGCACTTAAGGAAACCAGCGGTGACGTAGAAGAGGCCGTCATCTTCCTTCGCAAAAAAGGACTGGCTAAAGCAGATAAAAAGGCTGACAGATTGACAAGTGAAGGCACCATCGGCACTTATATACACCCTGGAAATAAAATTGGGGTCATGGTAGAGGTACTATGCGAAACCGATTTCGTTGCCAACACCCCTGATTTTCAGCAATTATCTAAGGATATTTGCATGCATATTGCCGCCTCAAAACCGAGATTTGTCTCCCGTGAGGAAGTAACCGTTGACGTTCTGGAAAGAGAAAAGGAAATATATGCGGCCCAAGCAAGAGATTCCGGTAAACCAGAAAAAATAATTGATAAAATTGTTTTAGGAAAAATGGACAAGTTCTATGAAGAAAATTGTCTTCTAGAGCAAAAATTTATAAAAGATTCAGAGTGTACTATCCAAGAGTTAATCAAACAAAAGATAGCAGCCTTAGGGGAAAATATACTTGTTGGTAATTTTAGCAGATTTGAAATTGGAAATTAAAATATGAGTGAGTCGGTTTATAAGCGAGTTCTTCTTAAGTTAAGCGGGGAAAGCTTAGCTGAACAAGATGGTGGTTTTGGAATCGATGTTACCGCTATTAAAAGTCTTGCAAAGGAAGTTCTTGACGGAAAAAAACTGGGTGTTGAAATGGCAATCGTCATTGGTGGCGGCAACATTTTTCGTGGAGCTACTGCCAGTAACCTTGGAATGGAAAGGGTTACAGGAGATTATATGGGTATGCTTGCAACTATTATTAACGCGCTAGCATTACAGCATGCCTTGGAGGATGTTGGCATTCAAACTCGTGTTCAAACAGCGATTGAAATACCTCAAGTAGCGGAAACATATATACGACGAAGGGCAATACGCCACTTGGAAAAAGGTCGTGTAGTAATTTTTGCTGCCGGCACTGGCAACCCATATTTTACAACTGACACTGCCGCATCCTTAAGAGCTGTAGAAATAGGGGCCGATGTTATTTTTAAGGCGACTAAGGTGGATGGAATTTATTCTGCCGATCCCATGGAAGATGATTCTGCAGTAAAGTTTAGCCAATTGACCTACTTGGAAATCTTAAAAAAAGGCCTGCAGGTCATGGACTCAACCTCAGTATCATTATGTATGGATAATAAACTACCGATGATTATTTTTAATGTTCGAGATAAAAATAATATTAAAAAAGTTCTAATGGGTGAAAAAATTGGAACTCTGGTTGGAGTTAATTCATAAATGGAACATTTATTTAAAGATTGTGAAAGAAAAATGAAAAATTCGCTTGATCATTTACGTCAAGAGATTTCTAAGCTACGAACTGGAAGTGCTAATGGAGCAATACTGGAAGGTATCAAAATAGATTATTTTGGAAATTTAACACCGCTGAATCAAGTTGCAACACTTGGCATTCCTGACAGTCAAACCATCACAATCCAGCCTTATGATGTTTCTATTCTTAAAGATTTAGAAAAGGCAATTTTAGCATCCGACATTGACCTTACCCCAAATAATGACGGCAAAATGATCCGGCTAAATATCCCCCCTCTTACAGGGGAAAGGCGTCAACAATTGGTTAAAATCCTGAAGAAATATTTAGAAGAAGTGAAGGTAGCTATACGCAATGTGCGGCGTGATTTTAACGATAAACTTAAAACAATGGAAAAAAAGCATGAGATTTCTGAGGATGACGGCAAAAGGGGATTGGAAAAACTGCAGAAAATAACCGACCAATGTATTAAGGAAACCGAAGAGCTCGCCGAAGCCAAAGAAAAAGAAATCCTCAATGTTTGATGACAACTGTCCTAATAGGCAACTTAAATTTTGCTCTCAAAGGACATCCAAGGACAAAAAATATAAGATTTTTCGAACTTGATGAATGGATTTAGAAACTGTATTAGAATTTCATAATTACAATTTTCCCGATGAATCTTTCCTCAATAAGCTCACCATTACTTGAAAAAATTGATCTAACTCACATGCCTCGACATATTGCTGTAATAATGGACGGTAATGGTCGATGGGCGAAGAAAAACTCGCTTCCGAGAATACAAGGTCATTGGGAGGGTGTTAAAGCAGTAGATCGCATCGTTTCTTTATGTCGCAAACTAGACATTGAAGCCCTCACGCTATACTCCTTTTCAGATGAAAATTGGAATCGCCCGCCTGTTGAAATTAATACTCTGATGAAAATCCTAGACCAGTTCCTAAAGAAAGAACTGAAACGAATGAAAACTGAAAATATTCGTTTTCATACGATAGGCCAAGTAGAAGAACTTCCACTTGAGATTCAGGAACTTATCGCGTATACAAAAAATTGTACAAAGGACTGCGATGGTATGACACTTACTCTAGCCCTAAGTTATGGGGGACGTCAGGAAATTTTAAAAACAGTTCAACAAATAGCAACTAAGATACTGTCTGGCGAGTTACGAGTGGTAGATATTGATCATTCAGTTTTTGAAAGTTTTCTACAGACTAATTCCCTTCCCGAGCCGGACCTATTAATAAGAACTAGCGGTGAAATGCGAATCAGTAATTTTCTTTTATACCAAATCGCTTACACCGAGTTATATTACACCAAGGTCCTGTGGCCCGAATTTAAAGAAGACGATTTACTTCATGCAATTATTGATTTTCAAAAACGGGAGCGAAGGTTTGGTATGACCCAAGAACAAATTATTAAAACTTGATAATTTTTTTCTGAGAAACCTAGTTTTAACCATATAAATTAAGGTAAAGATAGCCCTTGAAACGAGTATTAACAGGTATTATTGCCGCTCCTATTGTTTTGGGAATTGTGTATTTTAGTTCCCCTGCATTGTTTATGCTTTTTGTTGCTGCTATTACCCTGATAGGGATTCATGAATACTTTACTATCATTGATCGAATAGGCATTAGTGGATTTCCTATTCTCGCCATGATCCTAGGTTTTCTTCTCCTACTTAGTTTTTATTTTAATGGAGATTTTATGCTGGAGTGGGGGCTGCTTGCAAGTGTGTCCCTTTTCGCAACGTGGTTTATTCAAGAAGATAATCCTAAGATCGCTATAGATCAAATTTCGTTCACACTTTTTGGAATTCTTTATATTGCTGGTCTTGGTGGATACTATCTTCTAATCCGCAATCTTGAAGATGGTGGACGGCTAATCTGTTTTCTGCTTATCATTGTTTGGCTAGGAGATATTTCAGCGTATTATTGGGGGAAGCGTTTTGGCAAAAAACCGCTTGCTCCTATTATAAGCCCAAATAAAACTATGGAAGGAGCAATTGCAGGTCTTGCGGGAAGTATATTAGCAGGTGCTATAGCTGGGTATTGGTTTTTAGATATAGAGTTGGAACATTGTTTACTTGTTGCTCTTATTTGCGGTACCATCGGACAGTTTGGTGATCTATCAGAGTCTTTATTAAAAAGACATACAGGTATTAAACATTCCGGGGATCTCCTTCCTGGCCATGGTGGAATTTTAGACCGTATCGATAGTCTGCTATTTGCAGGACCTGCTTTTTATTGTTATATAAAGTTCGCACTTTAGTCAGTTTTATTTAACTGAGACAAGCTAAAATAAGTTAATACTTGGGAAATAGTTACTACAATATCTGCTTATGAAAACCATTTCAATTTTAGGATCCACTGGATCAATTGGTGTCAATACTCTCGATGTTATAAGGAAAAATCGGGACCGGTTTGCAGTTGCAGCTATGGTAGCTGGAAATAATGTTGAAATGTTTGCGGAGCAGGTTAAAGAATTTAAACCCTCTCTCGTCTCTATTTTCAATCCTTCTAGACTTACCAAACTCAAAGAATTACTTCAAGGCGAAGATGTAGAAATTCTTTGCGGTGAAGAGGGTTCTATCAAAGTTGCTACCCATCCTGATGTATCGCTTGTAGTCTCTGCCATTGTCGGTAGTGCAGGATTAATACCTTCTTTGGCTGCTATTCAATCTAGTAAAGACCTGGCTCTTGCTAACAAAGAAACTTTAGTAGTTGCTGGAGAATTAATTCTTCGTGAAGCGAAAAATAAAGTTAACCTTATCCCAATCGATAGTGAGCACAGTGCTATTCTTCAGGCTCTCAACGGAGAAAAAAAAGAACTCATTAAAAAAATAATTCTCACTGGATCCGGTGGGCCATTCCGAACGTTTACTAAAGAACAAATGGGAAGCGTAACAGTCAAGGAGGCACTTAATCATCCCAACTGGAAAATGGGAGCAAAAATAACAATCGATTCTGCGACGATGATGAATAAGGGCCTAGAGTACATTGAAGCGAAGTGGTTATTCGGCCTTGATACTCCTGTCGAAATTATTGTTCATCCACAAAGTATCGTTCATTCTATGATCGAGTTTGTTGATACTTCTATAATGGCCCAGTTAGGTATACCTGATATGCGTGTCCCTATTGCATATGCTTTAACTTTTCCGGAAAGAATCGATTGCACATTACCGACTTTAGACCTTGCAAAGATAAAACAGCTAACTTTTGAAGAACCAGACTATGAGAAATTTCCATGTATAAAGTTGGCCCAAGATTCACTAGTGGAAGGTCACAGTATGCCAGCAGTTCTCAATGCTGCAAACGAAGTTGCTGTTCAAGCTTTTCTTGATGAAAAGATTTCTTTCAAAGATATTTCCGAAATAATCCGAATGGCGATGAATAATCATAAATCTCATGCCATAAATTCACTTGAAGATGTCCAATCCGCAGACCGCTGGGCACGCGAAGAAGTCAATAAACTAATTACTGTCACTATGCATTAACCTTCAAAATTTTATCCAGCTATGTACAGAATAGGAAACGGATATGATGTACATCGCCTAGTAGAAGGGCGTAAACTAATTCTCGGCGGTGTGGAAATTCCGCACAGTCTCGGGCTCGATGGACATTCTGACGCTGATGTCCTATGTCACGCACTTTGTGACTCTTTGCTAGGCGCTTCTGGTGCGGGTGATCTTGGAAAATATTTTCCAGATACCGATAACGAGTGGAAAGGTGTATCTAGTTTAATATTATTGGAAAAATCTTGCCAATTAGCTAATGAACGGGGTTTTCAAATAGCCAATATTGATACCACTATCGTTGCGCAACAACCTAAGCTCGCTCCTCATATTGACTTAATGACTAAAAATATCGCGCAAACTCTCAAGGTCGAGCCTGCTCAAATTAACATCAAAGCCACTACTACTGAACGGCTAGGTTTTGCCGGTCGTGAAGAGGGTATTGCTGCCTACTCTATTGCTCTTCTTAGGATAAAATAGCTAACGAGCAATTCTTTAGCTTTAAAATACCTTAACTAACTTTATCTCCGCTTATATATTTGTGATACCAAATATCCGGAATCTAAAACTCTTATCTCTACCAACTAAAAAAAAATTAATCTGTCTTATTTTGGGTAGTTTAATATTAGCAGTATATTGGCAGGTTCAATACCACGATTTTATTAACTATGACGATAACCGTTATATAACTGAAAACAAATATATCAAATCGGGTTTTTCTAAAGAAAGTATAATCTGGGCGTTCACTACCTCACATGCCTCCAATTGGCACCCGGTTACATGGTTGTCTCACATTCTTGATATTCAACTTTATGGGTTAAATCCTAAAGGTCATCATCTAACTAGCCTGGCACTTCATATAGCAAATTCATTGCTTTTATTTTTAGTCTTTGCGCGTATGACGGGAGCCATTTGGAAAAGCTGTTTTATTGCCTCTTTATTTGCCTTTCATCCTATCAATATTGAATCTGTGGCGTGGGCCGCGGAACGAAAAAGTGTTTTAAGCACTTTTTTTTGGTTTTTGACAATGTGGACCTACGTTCACTACATACAAAAAAAAACCCTCGCTAAGTACAGTATATTGGGTCTGTTCTTCGCGCTAGGTTTAATGTCAAAACCAATGCTTGTAACTTTGCCATTTGTATTCCTATTGCTTGATCATTGGCCTTTAAACCGCTTAGAAATAGTTCGCAGTAAAATAATTTTATCGAATGGCATAGAAGATGAAGTTGAAACTAAAAACAGTTTTCTATATTTACTATTTGAAAAAGCCCCTCTTTTAATTTTAGCAAGTGGCTCCTGTATCATTACATTTTTAGTTCAAAAGTGGGGTGGGGCTTTAGTTCCTCTTGAAACTATCTCATCAACAACTCGCATTAACAATGCACTAGTTTCATATATAGACTATTTAGGGAAAATGGTATGGCCTAAAAGTTTATCAATTTTTTATCCCTACCCAATTGATGAGTTATATTTCTGGAAAGGTTTGGCTAGTGGCCTAATTCTAATATGTATAACTTTGGTAGCAATACGGTTAATTAAAAAAGTTCCTTACCTTGCAGTAGGTTGGTTTTGGTACCTAGGCACATTAATACCTGTAATTGGACTTGTGCAGGTGGGTCAGCAGTCAATGGCCGACAGATATGCATTTATTCCTCTGATTGGAATATTTATCATAATTGCGTGGGGTCTATCAGATCTTTTAGAAAACTATTCTTTTAAAAAAAAAATATTACCTATTTTAACGGGAATATTTTTTTCTTTACTAATAACATTAACCTGGACTCAGTTGCAATACTGGAAGAACAGTATAAAACTTTTTAAGCACACTATAGAAGTTACTGAAAAAAAATACCCCAGTTTTGCTGGGATGTACAATAATCTTGGTGTCGCTCTAATTAATAAAACGATGTATGAAGAAGCTATTATCCCAATAAAAGAATCTATTAAAATGCAACCTAGCTATTCTGAAGCACACAACAATCTTGGTAATGCCCTAAGCGGATTGAAACGCTTTAGTGAAGCTAATAATCACTATAAAAAAGCTATTAGACTTAACCCTAACTACTTTGAAGCTCACATAAATCTTGCCAATTCTCTGAGTAAAAGTTTAATTTTTTATAAAGAAGCTCTTATTCATTATAAAAAAGCTATCCAACTCAAGCCAGAACATCCCGAGGCACATTTCAATCTCGGTGTCACATTAAATAAACAGAATAACTCTGATCAAGCCATTTTTCATCTGGAAGAATCAATAAAACTTAATCCAAATTTTGCTGAAGCGCATTTAGCCCTTGGCAATATTCATCTCGTTAAAAATAACTTTAAAAAGGCTTTATATCATTTCGAATCAACCATTAAATTTGATCCAGATAACTTCAATGCCCATAACGGTCTTGGAAGTATTGTAGGGCAACGAGGAGACTTAGAGAAAGCGATAGTGCATTTCGAAAACGCAATTAAAATTAAACCTGATTTTTTTCAAGCCCACAATAACCTTGGGGTAGCATTATCAACTATGGGACAAATTAAAAAATCTGATTATCATTTTAAAATTGCAAAAGACCTCGCAATGCAAAAGGAAAAAAATAAATACCAAATCTTAAAAAATAGGTCATGGAATAGTGCTATCAAATATATCAAAAGTGCGGCCACTCTAGACGACCTTCCCAAACCTCAACCAAATGAAAACGGATATTCATTTTATATTGCTGGACATGCATATGGAAAACCAGGGGCAAAGTCTAAGGGTTTATATGACCCTTTTACTAAAAACTTCCATATAATTAATGACTACGACTCCATGAAGTTTGGTTTTTTACTTGGTGATGTCGTGGAAGAAGCTTCTGAAAAAGCCTGGCAATTAGTAAAAAAAGATTTAAATATTTTAGATTCTAGAATAAAAAATTTTGTTGTGCCAGGAAACCATGATGTGGGAATGGGCACCAACAATTATAAACGTGATATTTTTTTACAACAATTTGGGAAAACATTTTTTTCGTTCGAGCATAAAAAGGATCTTTTTATAATTCTTGATGGGAATATTGATGGATGGAATATCTCAGGAGAACAACTACAGTTTTTTAAACAATCTTTACGTAACAAAAGAGGCTTTATAAATAATATTTTTATATTTTCTCATCAATTAGTTTGGCAGAATACCAGTAATCCAAAATTTAGTGCAGTAATACCAAATACACTTGAAGGTCGTTCTAAATATTTAAATTTTTGGACCAAGGTATTTCCTCTACTTGCTGATCTTAATAATGATATTTATTTTTTTTCTGGAGACATAGGAGCTTCACCTAATTCCAGCGAATTATTTTACACGAAATTTTTCAACGTTACATTTGTGGCAACTGGAATGGGGTCAGGGGTAAGAGACAACTTCTTGATTCTTTCTGTTATAGAGGGTGCGGTTAAAATATTTTTTGTCCCTATAAATTAATGATTGCAGTATGTTTGTTATAAACTCTCTAGAAAACCAATCCGGAAAAGGTATTTTTATAAAATACTGGGACTCTATTGCTTTATTCACTATTCTGTTAATTATAGCAATTTTAAGGTTTTCTTTTTTGGAAGTTCCTCTCGAGCGTGATGAAGGTGCTTATGCCTATATAGCTAAACTACTTTTAGATGAGATCCCTCCTTATACCCAAGCATATTCACTTTACTTTCCAGGTATTTTTATAATCTACGCCTTAACTTTTCTTGTCTTCGGCCAAACTATTTTCGCAATTCATTTTTGCCTATTGATCGCGAGTTTGCTCACTATTATTTTTATTTTTTTGATCGGGAAAAGTCTTTTTAGCTCTTTGACAGGCATCATCTCTGGAGCTACATTCGGTCTACTCGGATTAAACCCTTATGCTCAAGGACTATTTTCACATGGGGAACCATTTACCATGCTTTTCATCTGTGCTGGAGTTTATATTTTATTATTGGGGATTCATTCGAAAAAAAAATTTCTATTTATATTGTGTGGCTTTTTTTTTGGCCTAGGCTTATTAATCAAGCAAAATATTTTAGTTTTTGCTGGTCTTCCACTTATTTATTTATGCTTTGTTTTTTTTAAAAGCTCTTATCAAAATAAAAATTTTTGGCGCGATGCGTTACTATTTTATATATTTGGTTATTTTATTCCATTAACTATTTTCTTTATTTTCTGTTTACTAACAAAGTCCTTGAATCAAATGTTTTTTTGGACTTTTATTATGCCATCAGAAATGACACCCTCCCTTTCAATAACAAGAATTATAGAACATTTTAAAATTCTAACTCCACCAATCATTAAATCATCTTCACAATTTTTTAGTTTTGCATTTATTGGCCTTCTTGCTCCTTTATGGAACTCAAAGTTACGACCTGCAATGTATTTCATAATACTTTTTTTATTTATTTCATTTTTTACAATGTGCATATCGTTTTACCTCCGCGCCCATTATTTTATATATCTATTTCCTGCCATCGCCCTTTTAACCGGCGTTGGCTTTTCCTCAAGTTATGTACTTATAAAGAAATTACCTCTAATAAAGTCAAATAAATTAATTATTATTGGACTTATTTTATTATTTTTTTCATATTCGATACTAAGCCAAAAAAAATTTTTATTCCAAACAAACCCAAAATTTGCCTCCCGTATCATATATGGAAGTAACCCATTTCCTGAGTCACTTATCATTGCAGATTATGTTAAGGAACACAGTTCCCCAGAAGATAAAATTGCTATCTTAGGATCTGAACCGCAAATATTATTTTATTCAAACAGAATGTCAGCATCCAAACATATATTCACATATTACCTTATGGGCAATCACTCCTATGCCCTTACTATGCAGAAAGAATTTATAAACGATGTTGAGTTAACCAAACCACCTATTCTAATTAATGTTGTTATCCCCACTTCATGGTTATATCAAAAAGATTCCAAATCAATGCTTTTTCATTGGCTTGATGATTTTGTATCAAAAAATTATAATTTAACAGGTGTTGTGGAAATTCAAGATATCAATACCACCAAATATTTTTGGGGTGAAAATATAGCGAAGTTCATACCAAAAAAAGAAAATTTTATACAAATCTACCTTCGTAAGTAAATTTTTTAATTCACATTAGGCTAAGATTAAAAAACGTTAGCTAATAAAAATATATAGCTTCAATTGATAGCGCACTAAACCACTTTTTTATGCTCAAAAAAATACCGATTTAATTAAATAATTTAATTATGACAAATGATTCTCCAATAAAAGAAAATAGTATTTCTAGCTACTGTGATTATTCTAATACTTTAAACGAAAATACTCGTCGCCCAGTTATGGAAGTTAATCAAACAATTAAAAGGGCAATTTTTATATTTCTAGTTTTTGCTACATTTACTGTTTATCTACAAGTTAAAAGTCACGAATTTATCAATTATGACACCAAAGCCTTAATCTCCCAGAATTTTAATATTCAAACTGGATTAAGTAAGGAAAGTGTTATTTGGTCATTTTCTATTAACAAGTCACATGGGAGTTGGGAACCAATTACCTGGCTCTCACACATTCTAGGCTATCAATTTTTTGGATCATCCCCTAAAAACCATCACTTAATTAATTTATTTTTTCATATAACTAACGCTCTTTTACTTTTCATAGTTCTACTAAAAATGACTGGTTCTTTGTGGAAGAGTGCTTTTGTTGCATGTGTTTTTGCGCTGCACCCTATAAATGTAGAATCGGTTGCATGGTTAATGGAACGTAATATGCTTTTATGTACCTTATTTTGGTTACTAACCATGCTGTTTTATATTCAATACACCGATAAACCCAATATCACCCGATACAGCTTGGTTATTTTATTTTTTACGTTAGGTCTAATGTCTAAATCCATGATAGTCACACTACCCTTTATTCTTCTCATGATGGACTATTGGCCTTTAAAAAGATTTCAGTTTCAACAAAACCTTTATAACGAAAGATTTGATATTAATCTTGTAATTGATAGATCAAAAATATTTCTGCTTGTCCTTGAAAAAACTCCTTTATTTATACTTTCATTAGGTTTAAGCCTTACAGTTTTTAACCTTGCCGATGGTTATGAAGGAACCGATAACATGGCGATTGTTTCGTTTTTAGGTCGCCTCAATAATGGAGTTGTTTCATACCTAGAGTACCTAGGAAACACAATATGGCCAAAAGGACTCGCGGTACTCTATCCTCATCCATTAAATACCTTAGCTACATGGAAAGGGATACTCTGTGGTGTTGCATTAGTTGGTATTACTTTTTTTTCAATTAGGCTTATTAAAAAGTTTCCTTATTTTGCCTTTGGATGGTTTTGGTATCTAGGTGTGCTTTTCCCAGCAAGCGGAATTTTTGTGCAAGTAGGAGGGGAACTAGCTATGGCTGATCGGTATGCTTACATACCGCTCATTGGAGTCTACATTATCATTGCCTGGGGATTTTCAGATCTGATAGCAAACTTGCCTCAAAAGAAAAAAATATTGTCTATAGCTTTTGGAATAATAATTTCTTTATTAATGGCAACTACTTGGGTTCAATTAAGTTATTGGAAAAATAGTATTGATCTATTTGAACGTGCTATTAGAGTGGCAAACAATAAATATCCAAATTTTAAAAATCCGAACCATGCTTTATTATATAACCATCTTGGAATGGCTTTCGTCGCCATGGGAAAATTCGAAGAGTCTATTTCTCCTTATGAGATGGCCATTAAGATATCGCCTAACCTTGCCATGGCACATACCAATCTGGGTATTTCCCATTTCTCTATGGGAAATATCGAGGAAGCTATTTCCCATTACAACACAGCCATTAAGCTAAATTCTAACCACGCCCATGGGCACTATAATCTTGGGATTGTATTGTCTACTTTAGAAAAATTTGGAGAAGCAATTTTGCATTATAAAAAAGCTATTAAAATCCAGCCTGACTATTACGCTGCACATAATAACCTTGGGTTAGTATTAGAAAAAAATGGAGAAATTCATGAAGCAATTTCTAACTACCAAAAAGCTATTACAATCAAGCCTGATTATGTCGCAGCACATAGCAACCTAGGAAATAATTTATTTTCTTTAGGGAAATACGAGGAAGCCATTGCTCATTTCAAAATTGTTATTAGGCTTAGGCCTGACTTTGTTCCCGCGCATAATAATCTTGGCAATGCTTTATTTTCTTTAGGAAAGACCGAAGAAGCCATTACTCATTTTAAAACGGCTATTAAGATTAAGCCTGATTTTGCTCTGTCTAATAACAATCTCGGGAATGCACTTCTTGCCTTAGGAAAAACTGAGGAAGCCATTACTCATTTTAAAATAGCAATAAGGCTCAACCCTGATTTTGCTATGGCATACTTTAATCTTGGCAATGCTTTATTTTCTTTAGAGAAAACCGAAGAAGCTATTGCTTACTATGTGAAAGCTGTCAGACTCAAATCCAATTATGCTGAAGCCCACCTCAATCTAGGTGTGGCCCTCTTCTCCATTAAAAAAGTTAAAGAAGCAATTTCTCATTATAAAACTGCTATTGAGTTCCAACCTGACTATCCTATGGCGTACACTAACCTTGGTAATGCACTGTTTGCTTTAGGGAAGTCCAAGGAAGCCATCTCTCATTACCAAACAGCAATCAAGCTTAGACCTTTATACACCCAAGCTCATTACAACCTTGCGAATATTCTATTTCAGATAGGAGAGATGAAGAAAGCCGTAGACCACTATAAGGAAACCCTAAGACTTAGGCCTGATTTGATTTCGGCGCAAAAGAATCTTGATAAGGCTCTTCTTCTAACAGATAAAATGACGAAATAAACCTACCTATAAAAAATATATCAAACAGACAACCTCCTTAGGTTCACTCAACTTTATTAGTATATATTTCATAAATTAGAAATCGTCAAAATTCATTTATCAAATTTTTAGCTATAATGAGAAAACTGCAATTATACTAATATTTTTTCTCTGTTTAATTATAATTTTCTACTTTTGTGTAGCCTGGGAATAAACTTAGCCTGCCGAGAGAAAATTGGCAAAAAAATAGGGTCAACCACCTCAAGGCGGTTGACCCCATAATAACTTAACGAGAATTAGTTAACTCCTCGTCCCCCGCTCTGTGTACCCTGCCCGAGGGTAGTTCCTGCAGCCTCGTAACAAGAGTTAGTTACTGAACAACCACCTGAGTTGGAATCATGCATATCTCCAATAAACTCGAGGGCAAAACCAGCGCCGTTCGATGACTGATAAACAACACCCCACATGGAAAGTTGGGAAACATTGTCATGTTTACTCAAAGAGTTTGCCGTCGTAGTATTATATTTACCTGGACGGTTTGCCTCACTAGTATAGAAATTAGGAGAGGTACCTATCCCTGTAACCTTGACACTACCGAATTGATTTGCATCTGTGGTAGTGATCAGATGAGTTTTGGAATCTGTAAAAGAAGCGTTACTCAGGTTAATGGTAGAGTGACCCTGATTAACAATAAAAACTCTATGTGTCGTACCAGCATGAACCGTGAATACAGTAGCCCTTCCTGATGAGGTATTCGGAACCGTGGTCATATCCAAAGCTTCAACTACTACTCCGATAGAAGTATGCGCTGTTGCCAAAGACGGATGGCTGACACCGATGAACGTATAAGAGGCATCAGGTACTACCTGAGCATAGGGTGAGATGACGAAGCGACCATTCCAATTAGGGCCAGTGACCCCCTCAGCTGTCAAATCAGGTGCCTGAGTTATATCAGCTGCTTGGCTAGTTGAGACAATCATCCCAAACCCAAACATAACAAGCATTAAAAATAAGCTTAATTTTTTCATTAATTTTCTCCCTAAATATCTTTAGCCAATTACTTGGCATGATTTAAATTATAGACAACCTCTACTGAAGGTTGACACCTGAAGCGGTATATCCTACGCCAGCCATAGTTGATGCTGAGTGACTATCATTCATATCACCAATAAACTCCATAGCAAAACCAGTGGTCTGAGCTTCAATGATAACTGAGCCCCAGTAGGTGAGCATGGTTGCATCTCTGAAACCTGCACCTGTGGTTGAAAAGTTATTCAATTTTCCTGCAGCCCATTTCATATTAGGATGACTGGCAATTGGATTGACACGGACATGACCATGGGTAAAGTCCGATGTACCCGCTAAAAAAACTGCCGATGAAATGGACGTTGAGTTAATAGATGCATGGTTTGTTGGGATAATGAATACACGCTGTGTATTCCCAGCTTGAATGGTAAAACTTTCAGCTGTGGTGTAAGCAGCCTTCGCATTATCGATAGCATTGATAGTAATACCGATTTGCGAAGCCATCCCTGAAAGAGATGAATGGGTTACCGCAATGAAGGTGTAAGAACCCGAATCGACCTGCCAATAAGGGGATACAACGATAAAATCGTTTGAATTAGCTTGTGATTCAAAAGTGGTTTTTGCGCCATCTCGCTTAATATTTTGGTTTGCTGCAAAAGCATTTCCAGCTACTAGAGCTAGAAAAGCGGTTATAGCGACGCTATAAAAAAATCGCTTTAAGTGCTTGTTTTTCATTTTTATGTACTCCTGTATATTTAAATTGATTTATTCAAGTGAATTTAGATTTTAAAAATGACAGTTTTATTTTGGTCAACCACCATTGTTTTTTTGGATGTCACCTCCTTTTTTAGTTAAAACACGTTGATAATTGGGTAATAATGGGGAGTTTCCTCCCTTTTGAAATATTGAAATTGATCAAAAAGCATCCACAAACATACTAATATAAGGATAGCCACCCCAAAATCAACACCTCAGTACTGAAATAATACTCATCAGCTTTCCTATCGGCCGACAAGTCCAATATCTTAAAAAAAATTAATGTTTTTTTATCTTTATATGGTATTTATTTTACTTGGTATTTTTGAAGATTTTTATACTTTTCAGTACTTTGGCAAATTAAACTACCAACTCACCTCTATATTATTGAATTTTATATAGTTATATCGTATTATATTGTTTTAGGTCATTAATTAAAAAAACTACTCATAAACTTTATTAAGTTTCTAATATAAATAAGCATGGTAGAAGATTTTGGTTCCTATTTGAAAGCTGAGCGTGAGCTCCGAGGTGTCACTTTAGAAGAATTGCACGCAAAAACTAAAATACCTATCCATTATCTAAATGCTCTGGAAAAAAACCAGCTTGAGAAACTACCTGAGGAAGTTTTTATTAAAGGATACATTCGATCCTTTGCCAAAGTCATTGGCGCCAATGAGGATGAGATGCTCTCAGCTTACATTGATATAACTAAACCTTCTCCTACTGATTTCAATAATCCAATTAGTTCGAGTCAAGAACCCCCCTCTATTAACATAAAATTTATTTTTATACTTATTTTTATAATTTTATTTTTAGTTGGAGCAGCATGGGGCATAAATATTTTAATTCGCAATATTAATATAGATTCAACCAAACCTAGTTCCGCCGTCATTCAGCAACAAAAAAATAAAATAAAAGAAAATACAAAAAAAAATCTATCTACCGGCAGTTTAGAAATTGATCCTGCGTTAACCATTAAAACATCACCTAGCAGTGTCACTACGAAACCTAATCGAGATTTTAAAGATACTTCAGCGCAAACTATCGATGAAAATACTGAGGAAAAACTAAAATTAGCCCCTAGCTCAACCAAAACTGTATCTACTGACGACGATATGCCGTTGAAGTTAACGATCAAGGTCAAGAATGATGTCTGGTTTAATATAGCAGTAGATGATTTCCCAGTAGAAGATTTTGTTGTTGCAAGAGGAACTGAAAAAATATTTTATGGTAGAAAACAATACCTCTTAACCGTGGGCAATCAAAACTCAATCGATTTATTACTCAATGATGTAGCAGTAAGTTTTCCGATTGAGAATGAGGAGAATCTGGTGAAAGACTTTACCATCACTTCTAAACTTATTGAATAATCTCTAACAGTTCTAAGCTCAACTGATCGGTTTTAATATTATGCTTTTTTATCCATAAAGAAATTTACCTCTTTAATGAATCATTTCAGAATATTTAAGTTGGCTTAAATTTTTCTATTAAGCAATTATTTTTTCAAAAACTAATTTAACTTATAAGCTTTCTATTAAAATAAAAATATTCAAATGACTAAGTTGTCAGGTCCTTCTAAGCTTACCGGGGCAAAGCAAATAGCTTACTGTGTCTGCATGCAATCAAATCACTGGCCTCATTGTGATGCTACGCATCATAGTACAGGTGGCAGTGGCCCAAAAATCATAGAACTAGATAAAAATAAAACCTATATGTTATGTCGATGTTTTAAAAGTAAAAATAAACCTTTCTGCGATGGTTCTCACCTAAATAAGAATATCGATAATTAATCCCGCCTGCATAACTCATTACACTCTCATGCTCCACAAAAAATTTTATTATAAATTCAACTTTTGGGTTATGTCTTTATATTTAATTCGATATCTTATCCTATTTATATTTCTTTTTATGTTAAGCGCTTGCTTTTCATTCCAAAACCAAATTAAAGATGAAATGGTTCTCATCCCTGAAGGAATATTTACAATGGGATATAATATAAATAATAAAAACGAATGGGGGGATACCGACGAAGAACCTGTTCATAAAGTTTTTTTAAAATCTTACTATATGGACCGCTATGAAGTTAGCGCATCTCAATTTTCAAAATTTTTGAATAATCATCCAGATAAAGCACCTTTTTATTTTCAAACTGGATTAGGAGTCACAATCGAAAAAGTCGATAACCTATTTAGTCCAAAAATTGGACTAAAAAATTATGTCGCGAATAGGATTTCTTGGTATGGCGCCGATGCTTATTGTAAATGGATTAGTAAACGTTTACCAACTGAAGCGGAGTGGGAAAAAGCCTCTCGGGGAACCGATGGCAGAATATTTCCATGGGGCAATGAGTTCCCAACTAATGAACGCGTCACATTTCGAAGAAAATTTAACCTACTCGGATTCAAGGCTTTAGAACAAGTTGACTCTATGCCTGGTGGGCAATCGCCCTATGGAGTCCACCATATGGCAGGCAATGCATGGGAATGGGTTTCAGATTGGTATAAAGATATTTATTATGAAGAGTCCCCTTATAATAATCCCAAAGGACCTGAGTCGGGGATCACCAAGGTTTTACGAGGGGGCAATTGGTACTACAAGGCTTATTATATGCGGACTACCTATCGTTTTAACGAAAAACCTGATGTATTCAAAAATTGGCAAGGATTTCGCTGCGCTAAAGATCTAAACTCATAGTTGGATTTTATTATTTAAGTATTTTTTTAATCGCCCATTCCACATTAATTTTTTTGTTACAGTATTTAAAAATTGCTTCGCTCAAGGACATCAGTGAGCAGTGGTCGGTTAATATTCCAGCTTCACTACAATTGATTATATTAGTTGGACCTTTACGTTTCCAGGTTGTAAAGGCCCAATCAAACCATTGCTTCGATACAGACATTGATTTTAAGGTGGGTACGGAATGGCCATTCACATCTATTTCATAAACAATATTTTCTCGTTGTTTTTCAATGGTATCGCTCAAACCTACATCTTGGTCTTCGCTGTCCCGACTGTGAGTCTTTTTTTTGGGATAAGACAGGTCCTGTCCTGTAAAAATAATGGGGTTCGCCCCTGATTGAAATGCTAAGTCGTAAGCTACAGATAAGACACTTCCACCTGGTGTCAAACGTCCTATGGTTGGTATTTGATTTGCGATTTCAACGAGTGCTGGTATATCAGGAGCGTGCTTATGAAAAAAAATTACATTTCCTTCCCACAAATCTAAAACACGCGGGTGTATTATTGAAGGAGCAATCAATGTCATTCCTCGATGAGAAACGCCTTGAAAAAATTTAGCTACTTCCTCTTGCGGATCCAAGTTGACAACGATAGAGGGGGTTACTCCCTGCATCAGTAGAGGCTTTAGAGCAGCATCGCTAGCTAAAATCATCGAATGTCCCTGGGCCCGAGCCAATAAATTGATATTTTTATCTAGAGACGGACCAGCACCAACTACAATAGCAGGAACCTCTTTAAACTTCTGAGCCAGAGCGATAACTCCTGGATTTTTTTGAATCGCGCTTCGGTTCGCTTGAAAATTGTGTTGCCAAAGACTATTAAAGCGAAGGCTAGTAGCGGATTTAACTTCCTGAATATGCCTATCTTTATTCATTAAAAATAATGTAACAAAATCTTCTATTTCAATCTACCTTCAAAATAGTAAGGCATAAAAAAAAACCCAGGCCGAAGCCCGGGCTAGAAAAATTTTATAATATTAAAATAATTAACGTACTAGATTAACTGACTCTGAAAGTAAATCATCAGTTGTAGTAATAAGCCTAGCACTTGCCTGATACGCTTGTTGCGTTTTTATCATTGTAACGAATGCTTGGGCAATATCTACATTAGAAAGTTCAAGTGACTCACCAAGAATTTTACCTAGTCCACCAGTATTAGGGACCCCAATAGTTGGCTGCCCAGATTCTTGCGATTCCGTATATTTATTATTACCAGCACGGTTAAGTCCTGATGGAGATAAAAAATCCGCAATTGCAAGTTTATTCAAGTTTTCTGTTTGACCATTATTAAAGAGACCCATAATAACCCCTTCTGATGTTACCGATAAGCCTAGCAAGGTCCCAGTAGCATATCCATCTTGAACGAGCGAATTATTATTGGAAGCCGCTGAGAATCCAGTTATTTTACCGTGTGTAGCTCCATTAGCATCTACAAGATCCCAGTTCAGCGACATTTCATTTGCCGGAGTACTAGCAGATGAAAAATCTATTGTAAATGTATGATCAGCTATAGTTTCACCATCAACCAAGCTTAGTTGTCCCGTAGTATCAAAAGTTACCGTTCCCGTTGCCCCCGCGGTAATTGTACCTTCAGATGGAACAGCTGAATAACTCCATTGATTTTTTGATGCAACCTTAGTAAAAGTAACATTCAAAGTTACCGTCGTACCGACAGAATTATAAAGTGTAACAGGAGTTATAAAAGTTGAAGTTGCTGTCGCTGCTGCGTTGAGTTGAGTCCCTGTATTAAAAAAGGTGCTCGCATTTGGAGTAGACTGAACGCCTGCTAAATCGATATCTTCCATCGTTGTTGATAATACATCAGCAGTATATTTGAACCCTTTTAAAATTTCTCCGGTCATTGTCTGAACCTTACCAGTTTCATTTAAACGGAACTGACCATTTCTTGTGAAAAACTGCGCACTAGAATCTTCAGGGCTTGTTACAAAAAACCCATTACCATCAATTGCGACATCCAAAGCATTGGCAGAATGTTCAATTGCGCCTTGATCCCAAACCTGCAATACTCCTGCTAATTGTGAACCACCGCCCAATTGGCTAGTAACTGCACCATTATGTAAGACCGTACTGAAAATATCTCCAAAAACAGGTGCACTGCCTTTAAAGCCCACCGTATTTACATTTGCAATATTATCACCGATGATCTCCATGGCTTTCGATTGTCCAGAAAGACCTGATACCCCGGTAAAAAGTGTACTGATAAGTGACATTAGTTTCTCCTCTTTATTTTATTTATTAATTCTAATTCGTTTGACTGACTCGCTTTATTGTATTAATAGGTATTTCTTTTCCGTTTACAACGGCATACGTTTCATCCTCTCCAAAAACAACGTCACTAACGAGGCCAGAAGAAAATGTATCTACTTGAATTGGGGCTCCGGCTAGATTTTCAGCTTTCACCGCATAAGAATAAGTACCTGCAGAAACTGGCTTTCCTTGACTATTTGCTCCATCCCAAGTAGCCATATTTTTGCCCTGTGTTTGACTACCAACCCTAACCATATCAATCTGATTACCTGTGCTATCAAAAATATCAATTTGAATCGATTCAGCATCACTTGGCAAAGAGTAACTAATAGTCTCTGTAGCATTTTCAGCATGATTTATCGTATTGCCATAGGACTCCACTGTTTTACCAATAAGATTGACTGATGAAGTGTTTTGTAACGCTGTTTCCAATTTTTGCATGATTTCAAGGTTTGTATTCACGTTGGTCATTTGTTCCAAACCACTAAACTGAGCCAACTGAGCACTAAAATCTTGTGCCCCCATTGGATCGAGAGGATCTTGTGCTGAAAGTTGCGCTATGAGCAACTTTAGAAAATCATCTTTTCCCATTGCTTCATTGTTAGCTGTTTTCATTGTAGATTTGGTATTATCTATCGATGTAACCCCTGGAATCATTTCCATTTTTTAATCTCCTAAAGTAATCAATGTTCTTATGCGACAATACTGAATGTTTGAGAGACATCCTCGAACATAAATGAGGTTTGCCTTGTGGAGGCATTTTTCGACTCAGCTTCCAACTCTTCTATATCTATAAAATCAAAATCATCTTCCCCGGTATTTGATTGCCTAAAATTATTTTGCTGCTGAGAAAATTGTGAGTCACTGTCCCCACCCACCAAAACTGAAAAACCATCTAACGTGAGCCCCTTAGCTAACATAGAATCCCTAAGTTGTGACAAGTTACTTTCAATGAGCTGTTTTACTGCCTGATTTTCAGCGACAATTAATGTTCTCACTCCATCCGCAGACGTAGTGATGCTCATCCTTACACTCCCTAGAGATGGTGGATCGAGCCGTATTTTAACTTCACTTTGCGAACCATTTGAACGAACCGATAATCGATTAATAATTTGATCGATTACTCTTTTCTCAATAGGAGCCTTATAAATTGAATTTTCTGGAATAACCGCTTTTATAGTTGAGTCGTTTTTGTTATTACTCCCACCAACCAAATTGTTATTTTGTGTTTGAACTTCTCCATTAATTTTATTTGCGTCTAATTTTTTATTTTTGGCTGCATCTAAGGTCCCATCAGCGTATTTCATGCCAATAGTATTTTGAAAAACAGTTTTTTCTTCCGTCATATTCTTTGATACGGCCTTTATGTTATCGCTTGATGATACCTTTTCCTCACTTGTAGAATCAGTATCACCAAGTTGTTTATTTAAATCTGGGCTCAACCTGTTTTTAATATCTGATTTTTTTACAGTCTTTTCTTTATCTTCCGTTTTCACTTCTGCGTTTAAATTTAAATTTTGATCCGATTTTTCATTACCTTTGTTATTTTGTTTAGTTGTTTCTATGTTAACTAAATCTTTGCTCGCTTGGTTTACCGCCTCAGGTTTTATTGCTTTATCTAAAGTACCTAAATTCTGTTTTGTTAATTCACCGTTTATATTTGATATGTTAGTTTTTATTGATTCAAATTGTTGAACCAAGTTTTTTGCTTCCTGTTCATTTAATCCAGATTTTTTTAATAACTCACCTATTAAACCTTTTCTATTTTCTAATTGTGAAAATGAATTTTCATTTATATTTTTGGCAGAAAGAAAATCCTCAAGTGAAAAATCTGTTAGATTTGAATTTTGTGTTGTTAGAGACTGTAATAAAGACCCAATATCTATCCCGGAGTCATTTTTAAAAATCTCTAGAAGAGTTTCTACAGCTTTCACATTAAATCCTAATTCTTTTAACTGATCCATGGCTTCTTGTAGATTTTCAATCGAAGCAATTTTCTCAGGGGAAATTTCCTCTGAATCGATGGGACTAGACTTAGTTTCATTCAAAGAATCTTGTGAAGTCTTTTCGTCTATTTTATTTGAAGTTGCCTGATCTATTTGTTGGTCATCAGATTTTTTAGGTTTTTCTGCTTGTTTTTTATCTGATGTTTTTTCGGGCGACGATGTACCCTGCCTAGAAGAATGATCTTGTCTATCCGTTGCTGGTTTATTATTTTCTTGTGCAGGAGTTACCTTATTACTTTCATTATCCATAATTCGCTGGAACCCATCATCGTCTGCAACATCGTTCTTCTGAGGAGTCACCCCTTGCTCGACCGGTGCTTGTGGTGCAAAAATTGCTAATATATCTGGCTGGCTCACAATTAATACCTTTTATTCCAAGTTTATAAATTATTACCCCTTTAAAATTTCCTTCAGGGTTTACTTACTTTGAGCAAAAGATATGCCAAATCGTAAAAACATATTTTAAACGTTTAAATATAAAGAATTATATGTATTTTTCTTTACCGACATACAATAAATACTAGGGCAATATTTTCCCGAATGTAGGCAGTTTTATCTTTTTTATTTTAATAATTTTTCTTGTTAAATTTTTTAGCAATTTTTGAATACAATTTGTTGCTATTCACTTCCCATTAATTATTATTCAAATATTTTTTTCTATAATTTTAGAATGTATAATTTAAATATAATTATTTTTATTTTATTAGTTTTGTTTCCAATTTCTGCTGAGACGCAGGAACTAGATAAGAATTTATTTAAAAGTTCCAGCATGATTAGCCTAGAGGTTGCAAAAAAAGAGCTTAAGCAAGTTTATCTAGACAGTGGAGAGACCAAAACTTTACATTGTGGCTGTTATTTTGATAAAAATAATCAGGTCTACCCAAATTCATGTGACATGAGTCCTTCAAGACTTCGCATAAAAGAAGAGAGGATAATTTTAAAATGGGTACATGCTATTCCTTTATCCTTTTTGGAAGTTCTATGAATTGTTGGAATCAACTTATTTGCATTAAATCAAATGGCACTAAATTTAGTGGAGCAAGCTGCTGCGGTAGCACCTCTCCAAAATTTAAATCCATGGAATCCGATATGCATAACCTAATTCCCTCTTTTGATTGGACTCTAGAAAGCACAAATGACTTTTCCAAGCCCACTTCTTCTTTTGATTGATCTAATCATCAACGATCCTCCATTTGGAATTGGCGATGATGATATAGGAACTCGATATACCAGATGTGAGGATAATGTTATTGATGGTTATGTTGAGGTTCCAGTATCAAAATACGAGGATTTTTCATACGAGTTTATGGTGGAAGTGGAACGACTTTAAGAAAAGGTGGAAGTGCTTACATATTTTCAGGATACCAGAATCTACGACACATACTTAATTCAGCAGTAAAGGTTGGATTAGAAGAACGAAACCATATCATCTGGAAATATAGCTTTGGCCTAAACACTACAAAAAAATTTATAGCATCACACTACCATTTACTTTATTTCGTTATGCCACCAATATCCAAACTTACTTTTAACGAGTTTATGAGTGATGGAGATCATACGTACGAAATTGTCAAACAAGATATCTTAAATTTTTCAAAAAAATTGAAGAGTGATGGGATTTTGTGTGGGCATGACTGCTTCGGATTGATGAATGATTTTGAACCTTCTATTATTAACGAAAACTTAACTTCTGGGATGTTTAAAAATTCTCAATACCCCGGAGGAATACACCCAGGGGTATTAAAGGTGTCTCCGAGATCTTTGGGAGTAATAATAGTCTTACGATATGGAGCAAAATTGATCTTAGAACGGAACAGGATGAACTCTTATCAACAGTTTCAACCGAGCGGTGGAAAATAAATGACGACAGTTTTTTTATGCCTCTTGGTTTAGAGGAAACATCGTCTATCTGGAGCGTTACTCTTGAGGGTGATGTTTAACTCTGATGTAGTCATGAAGAGGAATGAAGGAGTATAAATCGTATATAAATGGAGTTTTAATACTGAAAGACCCTACTATCCAAGTTCGAGGAAATTTTGCCCGAGCTTATTTTTATATGCCTTTTATATATCGTATCCATATTCGGGATGCATTGGAAAAAAACTCAAATCATGGCATTTTCAAGACCCACCGGATAGGATTGAGAAAATCAGAAACTCTTTAATTGAACAAGTCCAGGGTAATTGGAACCCATTTATTGATTATCCCGAGTCTGTCAAAAGTGTCAAAGACTTTTAAAAGATTATTAATGGTCAACTATTTAGATTAATTAGGTACACCAATTTTCTCAGCAGTTTCTCCCAAAAATTCCTAATGAAATTTACCTATTGTTCCGCAATGAAGGAGTACCGTTTCGTTCATGAGCTGTTTCTGGAAGCATTTGGCTAATGATTTTAAGATAAAGGCCATCCAAGCCAAATATTCCTGTTACATGCTTAGTAATGGCATGTATATAACTCTTATTACGGTGCAGTCATCTACTACCTAACTAAAGGTAAATATGATTTTGATTATATATAAATAAATTCCTAGGAGATTTGATAAATTTTTTATCCGAGATCAATTTTTAGAATTAATTCAAATATGTTTCACTTTTTTAAATTAAGCCATGAAAGCTAAGTATCGATCCAAGCTTGGTTTTATTTTACGGGTTTTTACTATTTGCCTCACAGTTCTTTCATTATGGATTTGTGAAGCCTATGCCGTAGACGATTATGACAACAGACATATTGTCATCTCGCCTTACTGGCAATCCGATTCTACAAGCTATACTTTTATTGCTGTGAGTCATCCTTCACTCTCAAATATGGCTTCTCAGGTTGGAGTAGAATTAAATGCTATCCAAAGTGATCTATCTGCATTTAACACAGCTGTCAGTCTCACTGTTTCAGCTGGGAAAACAGAACGCGTATTTATTGTACGAACAGGACACTCAATTGTTAACTCAACAATAATACCTTCAGGATTTTTTATAGTTGGAACGACTAATTACAAATACGGTAATATTATTATTCGTAATGTCGCCAGCCATCCCTATAACCACGTTGGAGGAGTCGCTGGTCTCCCGTCAGATGGCGCTGGTTATCGAGATGTGACAATGCTTTCATTTTTTGGTGGCATTGTATTTGATAGCACAACTACGGGCTTTGCTATGGAGTTTATAGGCGATACTCAAGATAGTACAACTACATATGATTGGAATCAAACTGCAACCAGTGGTGTCAACTAATTACAATGCTACTAAAAAAAATCATCACTAGATTATTATTTTCATTTTTTTGCATGCTATCCCTGAGTCCCATGGCGTGGGCTCTAGAGGTAACAGGAATGAATGGGGTTGGCTCCAAAGATCGGCGAGTTATATCGCCCTATGCCCAAGTTGTTCCCGACGACAGTTATACTTTTATAGGAGTCAGTCACCCCTCTCTAACTACAGCACTGACCCAGATTGGTGTGATCTTAGAAGTTCGTAACATGACTACAATCCCTAATAACTCCGCGGGACGCGCCGCTGTATTTACTATAGGGGCAGGGGAAACCCACCGAATTTTTGTTGTTAATGTTGGACATTCCACTATTAATCTTTCTAACGCATCTTTTACAGACTCGCTTTCTCATTTAATTTTTACTCAAAATACTGCCCAGTTTGGAAATATCAGCGCTATGAGTGTGAACCAACACCCGCTAAACGCAACCACGGTTAGAGGAGTAAGAAAATATGCAAATCTTTCCCAATTGTCAATGTGGGGTGTTGTTTTTATTCCAGCTAGCTCAACCGGGTTTGCAATGGAATTCGTAGGCGACGCTCAGGATTCTACTGTTAGCTACCCATCCTCTAGAAACCGCTTGAGACCAGAATCTGGTTTAACCTCGGGAGCCGGTAGAGGAGTCAATTAATTTAATTCACATCTCAGATTTTGAAGATAAATACGTTCCAATAATTGATTCAATCAGATTTAATAAGGAAATAATTGGGCGAGGAAAAAGAGTGATTCCTGAAATAACGATTGAACATATTGCCAGCATAGTTAAAAAAAGGACAAGTTAAAACAATCTCTTGATGTTTATGTTTTAAATTTGACCAGATCTATGGGAGACGACGATACCACTAAAAAAGGGATATCAGTAAAAATACCGATACCCCTTATGCCCTTGATATAACTGGTGCCGAAGGACGGACTCGAACCGTCACGAGGTTGCCCTCACTGGATTTTGAATCCAGCGCGTCTACCAATTCCACCACTTCGGCGCGTTTAA
>JABHTG010000142.1 GCA_018697205.1 Nitrospina sp.
ATATCCCTCTCATACCACCTTCATAGGTTTCTCTTGAACATCATCTTTTTAAGGATATTTTTTTATTCAGTTGTAATCGGCACAGTCAATTTATAGAATGGGCTCATAACAAATGAAGTTTTTCTCCTTGCATTGCAAGGAACGACCTATTTAAGCCGTAAATTATTAAGATATGCAAAGACGTTTAACTTTACTCCCTATATATTTCCTTATCATTAGCTTTGTTATACTTGTTGGATCTGTAAGTGCCCATGAAGTTAATAAAAATGCTGTGGCACTGCTCATTGCAAAAGACACGACAGGAAAAATAATTGGAACCGGTTCAGGTTTTGTTGCTCGCCCCGAAGGAACTCTGGTAACAAATTATCACGTACTGTTAGATGCTCACACCATTGACGTCCATTTCCCCGACGGCTCGCGTTCAGAAGTAATAGGAATAATTAAGATCGATCGAGCTAAAGATTTCGCCATCGTAAAACTAGTGGAAGGATTGTACTCTACACTTGAAATCGGAGACCCCTCAAACCTAAAGCCATATGAATACACAAGCGCCCTGGGTTACCTTACCGAACAAGTAAACGAAGATAAAGGCCAAATAGTCCAAACTTATGGCTTTATTCTTGGGATTCATCCGCAATCCGACCCCAAACTACCTTTTATTTACACAACCACTCCATTCGGTCCTGGTTTCAGCGGTGGGCCGGTTATCAACAAGTTTAACCAAGTTATAGGATTGGCAACGATAGAGGGGCGATCTGTTAACCTTGCGCTTCCCATAAACACGGTTAATCAATATCTGGATGCTAAAACTTCCTTTTCGATAGAAAGTCTATTGGATCAAGATAAAATATCTCTCGAGGCAATGTATTACCGGGGAAGTTATTTTCTGCACGAATTGGCAGACCCCGAAAAAGCAATCATTGAGTTTAAAAAAATACTATCTAAGAACCCAAGCTTTGTACTTGCTCATTACGAACTCGCGGCTGCCTACCGAAACTTGGGCATGCTAGACAAATCCATTAGCCAATATGAAAAAACCTTGGCACTGAACCCTGATTTTCCAGAAGCCTTATCGAATCTTGGAGGATATTATTTTCGAGCAGGCAAACTGGATCAAGCGGTGAGTACATTTAAAAAAGCAATTGAGGTTTATCCTAATTTCATCCAGGCCCTTTCCAATCTAGGAGCGGCCTTAAACAAGCAGAAACATCACTATGAAGCTGTTAAGCTTTTGAAAAAAGCTCTCAATCTTAATCCAGAGTTTGCAATTGCTCATTTCAACCTGGGTAATTCACTGTTCGCACTCAACCAACTCGATGAAGCCCGGAAAGCATTTGAGCTTTCCCAAAGTCAAGGTATTGATTTTCTTTCTATGCATTGGAAGCTTTATCAAATTCACAAAAAAAACCAACATTTTCAAGATGCGGAGAAAGAATTAAAAATAATTCTCGAAATCGACCCCCTCAACGAAGATGCCAAAAAAAAACTCTTCGAACTTCCTACAACACATTAATTGTCGATTCAGTAATAATAATTTCTAACATATAAATAGCTATTTTTTAAATGTATCGATTTATATAAAAATCAACTAGTTCCTGCTTAAAAAAACCCCAACCGAAAAAAGTGATAGTTTTTTTCATTTGATTTTTTTCGAAAGGCTCTGGCCATAAAAACTCGTCATCAGCACTAGCGCTTTTCATTTCTAGTTGCGACATTACCCATAGAATATCCTAAAATTCCCGCTACAAATCCTTGATCATCTTCATCAAAACAGAGAAAACAGAAAACATACTTTCAACGGAACATTTATCAAGAGTGTCGGCAAGGGTGTGCCAATGAGGATAATCAAAATCAATCAATAATGTAGAGGGAATGCCCATGCGGTGGAAGGGGTAATGGTCATCATAAATAGTATATTTAACTTTCTCCTTAAATGACTTTAAGCCCTTCTCTCTAGCAATTCGATATATTTTATCGAGAAAAATTGAACTACCTTTGAGGGAATAGGACTCCTTAAAAATCTGTAAATCTTTATCCCCTATCATATCAATGATCAACACCCAATAAGGCCACTTGGCTCTTTCTTCCTGAGCCAATTTCTGAGCGTAATAGGTCGACCCTAATAGTCTCAACCCAGAATCTTTAGCACCAAAGTCCTCTCCATCAAAAAATAATAAGTGAACAGGCCGGGCAACAGGATGCTGATTAAGATATTGCGCAATACCAAGCAAAACCGCTGTGCCGGAACCACCATCGTTAGCGCCTATTATAG
>JABHTG010000135.1 GCA_018697205.1 Nitrospina sp.
TCTACTTTTAATTACCATCGTAACGATATGTTTTTTCAATACATTCAAAAAATATATCAAAACTGACCATGTCTACAGTTGAGAAAAAAAATATAGAAAGAGCTTAGAAAATAAACGTGTTGACAAGTCTAACTAGCCTAGATAACGTAAAGCCATAGTAAAGTATTGTAACTTCACTAGAAGAAAGTATATACCATGTATCTAACTGGCAACAAATCCATCTATATGAGTATTTTTAGTTTTTTTACGATAACACTAACAGGAACTTTTGCATTTGCGCATTCCGGACATACACACGAAGAAAAACTTCGAATATCTTTACCTAATGTTGTTGCAAAGGTAAATGATCAAGATATTCACAATAACGACATCCTCCGCGAACTAAAAAAAACTTTAAAAAACTATAAGGATAGAGGAATACCTCTCACTGCCGAAGAAGAGAAAATTACAGCAAAAAAATTAATCGACAATGAAATTGGGCGCGCACTATTACTACAAAAGGGCAATGAAATAAAAGCTTTGGTCACTGAAAAAATTCTGAATCAAAAAATTAGAGAAATCAAGTCTACTTTTAAGTCCGATGCTGTTTTTGAACATGAATTAAAAAATCGAAAATTAACCCTTGAGCAGTACAAGAAAGAACTAAAAACCGATCTTCTAATGCAACAAGTTATAGATCGAGAAATCGAACCAAATATTAAGATAAGTGAAGAGGATATAAAATCATTTTACGAAAAGAATAAAAATAAGTTTAAAACGGATAAAAAAGCCCGAGCCAGCGTAATCCTCATTAAGGCTAAACGCGGTGATACTAAATCTGAGATATCAGCTCAACTAAAGCTCGAATCTATTTTAGATAAGATTAAAAATGGTTCAAGTTTTGATAAAATGGCTATTAAGCATTCGCAGGACAGCCTAGCTCCTAAAGGGGGCGACCTAGGCTACTTTGCTAAAAATCAAATATTTGGTGCTTTTAGTGAGAGAGCTTTTGATATGAAAGTAAACGAGGTTAGCCCTGTTTTTAAAACGGGCCTAGGGTTCCACATCTTAAAGCTTACAGACCTCAAAGATGGCGGAATAATACCACTTGATAAGGCAAAAACTAGAGTAGAAAAAATAATCAGAAAAAACAGAGTGGGGGCTGCTATTCGCAGCTATGTAGAAAATCTAAAACAAAAATCAAAGATAAAAATCTACTTCTAAAGCAAGCTTCAAAATTAAAAAACCTTCTTATATTTTTCCATAACAACAATCTACTAATAAAAAAAACGTCACGCAAATTCTTTTTAAAAAATCTCCCTCACTAACGAGGTGCAAAAAATATCCTTTAATTCATGATTACTTTTTCTTGTCTTTGCTGGATGTAGATTTTTTATTCTCAATCTGACTACGCTTTCTTTTAACAATTTTTCCCGTATCATTTTTAAAGTCTATCTTAAAATAAACTGAACTTGGAAAAAGTTTAAATACCACAGCGTCTTTTTTCTTACCCGCAAAATCAACTTTAATTTTATCTCCTGCTTTCATAAAACACCCCTATTTATCGTGCAATTCCGCGATCCTCAAATCGTTCAGAACTCTACTTGAAAGTTGTTTAATTTGTAAAAGAGTGACAAGACTAATTTAAAACGGCTTGAGAGTCAACGGTTTCTTCGTCAAAGATATAATGCAAGTTTGGTTCAAGTCCGTTCTCTGGTACAATCTGAAGAAATTAACAATAACCTTATCATGAGCACTTCCCAACCTAATTCAGCCATATTATTGCCAAATCCAAAAACTTATTTCTCATGTGCAGATGTGGTATTCAACTTACCTGTGAAGGATGCATTCACTTATGAAATCCCCTTTCATTTTAATGGTATAGTTAAAAAAGGGATGAGGGTTTTTGTTCCATTTGGTCGACGTCGACTCACTGGATATGTTGTTGACATATCGCACCATAATGAAAAAAATATTACGTTAAAAGCAATTGAAGAAGTCCCGGACACAGAACCAGTTATTTCGAAAGAACTTCTTTCTCTAACTCGATGGATAGCAGACTACTACCATTCGTCTTGGGGTGAGGCTATTAAGGCTGCTTTACCAGCAGGGCTTGATGATACAAGTCTTTACAAACTATATCTTACAGAAAAAGGATTCAAGGCCCTCTCTGAAAATACGGAGCCCACCCAAGCAGCTCACATTCTTCAAGCCTTACGCTCAAAAAAAAAATTAACCTCAAAGCAACTAGAGCGTTCCCTTGGGAAAAATTATAACCCAAGTTCTCTGGTAAAACTAAAGCGCAATGGGCTAGTAGAAGTAGAGAATAAAATAAAGCGTAGCCCTTTAAACTATAAATATAACAAGGTTATCCGACTCGCAGAAAATTTACCTACGAAAGAAAATATTGAAAAATTATTAACGCGAAGCCCGAAACAACGTGCGATTTACGACTTTATTTGCAGAGGCCAAACCACCACTTCTATTTTAAATCGTAAAATATCAGGGTCTTCGCAATTGCTTATAAGCCTTCTTAGAAAAAAGCTTATTGAGATACATATTAAAAAAGAGGAAAAAAAATTACCCCAATCTAATTTGGACCAAGAGTGGACGGCTGAAAAACCCCTCCAATTAAACAAAGAGCAAGATAAATGCTATAAAGAACTAAAACAATCTATCCAGAAAGCAGCTTTTCAGCCTTACCTATTATATGGAGTAACGGGAAGCGGAAAAACAGAAATTTATCTTCGCTGCATTCAACTGGTTCTCGATCTAAATAAATCTGCCATAATGGTAGTCCCTGAAATTTCACTGACTCCACAGACTGTTGAGCGGTTCCGTCGTCGGTTTGGCAATCAAGTTGCCGTTCTTCATAGCGGATTAACACAAAAAGAACGTTTTAATGAGTGGAAAAAAATTCAAGACGAAAAGGTTTCTATTGCTGTAGGAGCTCGTTCTGCTATTTTTGCGCCATTCAAAGATATAGGTATTATTGTGATTGATGAAGAACATGACACATCCTACAAACAGGATTCATGCCCACGGTATCATGCAAGAGATAGTGCCATTATAAGAGCCCAGAAACAAAATGCTGTCGTGCTGCTTGGATCAGCAACCCCTTCCCTTGAATCGATTAAGAATGCAGAAAAAGGTAAATACCATTATCTTTCCCTTGAAAACCGAGTTCACAACAGGTTGCTCCCTATTGTAAAAATCATAAATATGAAACAGGAAATGGCGTTAAAAAAAAACTTTTCTATTTTTTCAACCTCCCTTAAAAAAGCTATTTCCGAACGTTTACAACGAGAAGAACAAATATTTCTATTTCTTAATCGTAGAGGAACAGCTAACTATATCTCTTGTAAAGAATGTTCCTTTGCCTTCGAGTGCCCTTACTGCAGTGTAACGCTTACTTTTCACAGTAAAAATAATATCTTACTATGCCACTACTGTAATTTCATCATACGCAAGCCTACGTCCTGCCCTGACTGCGGAGGAGAGGTTATACGATTCAGTGGGTTTGGAACGCAAAAACTTGAAGATGAAGCTAGAAAATTATTTCCTCAAGCACGTATCAACCGGCTTGATAGAGATACTGTAAAAGGCCGAGAGTCATTCGAGTCTGTTCATCGTAAAATGAATTTAGGCACTATCGACATCCTTATTGGGACTCAGATGATAACGAAAGGACATGATTTTCCTAACGTGACGTTAGTAGGCGTTATCTACGCAGATATTTCTCTACATATTCCTGACTTCCGATCAGCCGAACGTTCTTTTCAGCTTTTGACTCAAGTTGCAGGGCGAGCAGGACGTGGCAAGGTACCGGGACTAGTAATTATTCAATCATTCTTACCAAATCACTATGTTTTTGATTTCGCAAGGGAACACGATTTTAGAGGATTTTCAAAAAAAGAATTGGCATTGAGGGAAAAATTAAAATATCCTCCTTTCACTCGAATGGTTTCGATTGAAATTGAAAGTAAACAGGAGAAAGCCGGTGAAGTTTTTGCCAACAATATACAGAAAGATTTGGCACGAATTCTCAAAGGTACAAATGACATCGAGGTTCTTGGACCGGCAAGAGCTGCGCTTTACCAAATCAATAACCGCTTCCGACGACATATTATTCTTCGTTCTTACGACCACAAAAAACTGCAATCTGTGTTAGGCCGTCTTTACGAAATTCCTGAATTAAAGAGATCATCTAATTCGAAAATAAAATTAACCTTTGATGTCGACCCAGTTAACCTCATGTAGTAAAAAATCAAGGATTAAATAAAATGCACCTAATTAGAAAACTTTATGACTGGATCCTGCAATGGGCAACTACACCCTATGCACTTCCTGTTTTATTTATCATTTCATTCGTAGAGTCCTCTTTCTTTCCTATTCCTCCAGATATATTACTGATTGCGATGGTTGTAGCATCACCTGCTGGATGGTTTCGCTTTGCATTTGTTTGTTCTGTGGGGTCTGTCTTAGGAGGTATGTTTGGATACCTGATCGGATACCAATTTATGGATCTAATTGGAAATCGTATCGTAGCGTTTTATCACTTTCAAGAAAAATGGGATAGAATCGGTTTACTTTATGACAAATACAACGCTTGGGCCGTAGCAGCTGCTGGCTTTACGCCTTTACCCTATAAAGTTTTTACCCTATCAGCAGGAGCATTTAAAATTAATTTCCCTATTTTCATCCTAGCTTCTGCCGCTAGCAGAGCAGCACGATTTTTTCTTGTAGCTGCGCTATTATATAAATTTGGGCCACCATTCAAGGCACTTATAGAAAAGTATTTTAACCTCTTTACCATTATTTTTATGATTCTTCTGGTCTTAGGTTTTTTCATTTTAAAAATTATTCTTTAGCTAATTAGCGTCATTATGAATGAACATATTGTTATTCTTACTACGGCAGGTTCTGAAGAAGAAGCAACGAAAATTAGTCGAGGCTTAGTTGAAAAAAAATTAGCCTACTGCGTAAACACAATTCCTTCTATCCAGTCAACTTATTACTGGGATGGAAAATTATGCGTCGACGACGAACTTCTTCTCATAATAAAAACTAAAGAAGAAAAATTTTCTACTGTAAAAGATTGGATACTTGCCAATCATAGCTATGATGTTCCTGAAGTAATTGCTCTACCTATCACACAAGGTTCTTCTGATTATCTTCAATGTATTGATGAATGGATTGGATAATGAATATTAATTTCTGGAGTTTCTTATTATGAGTAATCTTATTTTCCCTAAATCGTGGAATATGGCTGAAAGTGAGGCTACGCCCGAGTCAGTCTATATGAATCGACGTGATTTTATTAAGGGGACTTCAATAGCTACATTGGCTGCAACAGCCTCGTTTTATGGATGTGGTATTGGCCCTACTCCAAGTAGTAATGCACCTATTGAGTGGTCTGCAACTGAAGAAAAAATATACCCCGTAAAGCGCAACACAAAATATTCTCTTGACCGAAGCGTAACAGAGGAAAAAATCGCAGCAAGATTCAATAATTTTTTTGAATTTAGCGAGCTTAAAAGCGACCCAGCTTTTCATGCACAAGCGTTATCTACTCGACCATGGGAACTAGAAATCACAGGACTTGTCAATAAACCACGAACTTTTGATCTGGATAACTTCTACAAGTTGATGAATATTGAAGAACGCCTATATCGGTTACGTTGTGTTGAAGCTTGGTCGATGGCGGTGCCATGGACAGGATTCCCCCTTAAAGCTCTTCTGGATCTTGTTGAGCCAAAATCTAATGCAACACACGTTGCCTTTACTACTTTTTATAAACCTTTTACAGCCCAAGGACAATTAGCTTTTTGGCGTCCTTGGCCTTATAGAGAAGCGCTCACCATAAAAGAAGCAACAAACGAACTGACTTTCATGGCTCTTGGCATGTATGGCCACCCTCTTAGAAAACAACATGGTGCCCCTATACGATTGGTAGTACCTTGGAAATACGGTTTTAAAAGCATCAAATCCATCGTTAAAATCGAATTACTTAACAACCAACCCCCTACCTTTTGGAACACCGTACTACCTCTAGAGTACAGCTTCGAAGCTAACGTCGATCCAACTATCAACCATCCTCGCTGGTTGCAAAAAACAGAAAAAATGCTAGGAACTGGTGAAGTTCATAAAACGCAACTGTATAATGGATACAAAAAACAGGTAGCCCATCTCTATGGCTGATAATTTTTTTTTATTTTTTCATTTTTTACGCAACGAAACCCAAAATTTTTAAACTTAGCACTTGGTAAATCCCAATTGCGTCTGGTAACGCGGAGTCCGTCCGTTTTATCCATAAATGACCCACCTCTAAGCACTCTATGTTTTCCATTGAATGGACTTTTTGGATTCCTTAATGAGCGGCTCTGATAATAGTGTTGGTCGTACCAATCTGCTGTCCACTCCCAAACATTTCCAGCAGTATCGTAAAGACCTAACTTATTAGGTTTCTTTTCTCCTACGGGACGAGTTTTTCGGCCAGAGTTGTCCCAGTGCCAAGCATACGAGTCATCAATTTCTTCTCCCCAATAATATTTTGATTTAGATCCAGAGCGAGCTGACTTTTCCCATTCCGCCTCCGTTGGTAAACGTTTACCTGACTTATTACAATAATCCCTTGCCTGATACCAGTCGACACGATCGACTGGTAAACTTTCTCCTCGAAACTCAGACGGATTAAAATTCATAATTTTTTTAAATTCTTTCTGGGTTACTTCAAATTTATCAATATAAAAAGTATCTAAGTAAATCTTTCTACTGGGTCGTTCGTCATTATATTTATTCGAGCCAGAAATATAGAGACCTTCGGGAACTAATACCATCCCAATTAAAGATGATTTTTCTGAAGCAAAAGACATCTGCAAAGAAATTCTTGAGAAAGAAAGGCAATAGACTAAAAAAATTAAAAATAAAAAATTTTTCATTTGTTTTTTAAAAATAGTGATCCCTGTGCTCCCATGAATCCGGCAATAGCTCCGCCAGTTCCGGCAGCCATAATAAGAATATCTCTATCTCCAGAACGATAACCTAAAAATGCGCCCATCAACACGCCGAAGCAAATAATAATTAGAAAAACTCTTCCACCTGCCCAACCTACTAACCCCCCTATTAAAGAACCTAAAAGACCTACAGCAATCATCGCCATTTCGCTATCTATAACAACACCAATCAATACACCGGTAGTTCCCATTAATAATGTGCCAAAGGGGATGTCATTTCTTGATTTTATTCTGGACAAATCCTGACTTTTTTTCATATTCTATCTTTAGCACAAAAAATAAAAATTTTTCTATATTTACTCTAGGATTGCCTAATTTTTTCAACTATTATTTTTTTAAATTATCCTACTTTCCTGGCACACTATGACGATTCGACTACTTTTCTTTACAATAGTTTTTTATAGCTTTAACGCTAATTATACTATTCATCCAATTCAAGCAGCCTCTAAGTTAGGTGAAATAGAATTCCCTACCTCCGGGTCAGGTGTTGCGCAAAATCATTTTATAGCTGGTGTAGCTGCACTCCATTCTTTTTGGTATCCAGAAGCCTTGCAAGAATTCCGAAACTCGACTAAAGAAGATCCTAGTTTTGCAATGGGTTACTGGGGTGAGGCTATGGCCCACAATGCCCCGCTTTGGGAACAGCAAGATTCTAAATCGGCCAAGGTCGCACTTACAAAAATATCTAACCTATCAAAATTAACTCAAAGAGAGAAATACTATATCCAAGCTGTCCAACTTCTTTACGGAGAAGGGGAGAAAACAACTCGAGATCAAGCTTATTCAAAAGCTATGAATAATATTTATACCAAGTATCCAAATGACCTTGAAGCAGCTTGTTTTTACAGCCTCTCTTTATTAGGAATAGCTAGAAACACAAAAAAAAACATAAAGTTAAAAGTTGATTCCGGTGCAATTGCATTAGAGATATATGAAAAAGACCCCGACCATCCGTGTGCAGCGCATTATGCAATCCATGCGTTTGACCACCCTGACCTCGCTAGGCTTGCCTTACCTTCCGCGCAACGCTATGCCAAAATTGCACCTTCCTCACATCATGCTCAGCATATGCCAGCACATATATTTATTCAACTTGGCATGTGGTCTGAAGCAGCAAAATCAAACGAAAGTGGCTGGACCACCTCCAAAAAGTGGGTTGATAGAGAAAAGCTAGCCAAAAGTAATCGCGATTATCACAGCCTGCAATGGCTTCATTATGTATACACACAACAAGGTCTTATGCGCAAGGCAGAAGCTGTTTTTAAGACTCAGCAAAACGATATGTTAGAAGGAATACAAGCTGCAGCAAAGTCAAAACCTAATCCCAATTTAAGATCCGGTAAATATTACTACCGTATGTTCGCTGCCACTATATTAGAAACAGAGCAATGGGAAAAAGCGAAACAACTTGTCCCCCCTAATGGATGGAAACCAAAAAAATTTTCCAAAGCAGGGTATAGTTTTGTTCGTGGCTACGCTGCAGCTATGCAAGGAAATGATGACGCAAAAAAATATATCCTAGAATTAAAAACAATAAGGGATAAAGGGTTTCGCAAAAATCATTTCAGCCGATCAGAGTATTTAGAAGTATGGGAACTAGAAATCAAAACCGCTATAAAACTTTATGAAAAATCTTATGAAGCTGCCATTCAACTTGCAAAAAAAGCAACATTGGTTGAAGAAAAACTTCCATCACCTAGTGGCCCGCCCCGTATCCTTAAACCCACCTACGAATTACTAGGAGAAGTTTATCTTAAAGCAGGGCAACCCAAAAAAGCCAGAGAGCAGTTCACCATCTCTTTAGCACGTCATCCGAACCGTATTCGTTCCCTAATGGGGGCTGCACGGTCAGCAAGATTAGATGGCGACAAAATAGCCGCTAAGGAGATCTATTTAAAAGTCCTATCTATTTTAAAAAATGCCGATAAAGATTTTTCTGCTCTGAAGGAAGCGACAATATTTATTAAAAATTTATAAATGCAAAACCTACAGGGTATAATAAACTTTAAACTTCATCCTATTGATGATTTAAATTTTTATGTAAAACATTGCAGGAGTATCTTACAAAAAAATTCCATACTTTTTTTGAATAACTTTCTAACAGAAGAATCTTTAGTTAACCTTCAACGTGAAGCTCAAATATTACATAATAAGGCATACTATTGTTCCCAGAATCATAATATTTTACTTAGAGAAAAAAATATCGAATTAGACGATAAGCATCCCTGCAATATTGAAGTGTTTAGCGATAAAGGCTGCGTACCGTATGACTTGATTCCAGAAAGCTCTAGTTTGAGAATAATTTACAACTCTTCTTTTTTTAAAAAATTTATTCAGTCGTTACTGTCAGTTAAGAAAGTATACCCCTATGCTGATACCCTATCATCTGTCAATTATAATTATTATGAAAAAAATCAGCAGTTGGGATGGCATTTTGATAACGCAACATTTGCTATCTCATTGATGATCCAATCACCCGCATCAGGAGGAAGTTTTCAGTATGTCGTCAATGCACGTAATATCGAAAAAAATATTCTTGATATAAAACTCATAGATTCTGTTTTAAAAAATAAATACCCCGTAAAAGAATTGGAAATCGAGGAAGGCGCATTTGTTCTTTTTTATGGGAGTAACTATCTTCATCGGGTGACACCGGTAAATTCTGACAAGCGTCGAATTCTTGTCACCCTAAACTACAACCTTCAAAAGAGTATTAAATTATCAGAAAACGCAAGGTTAACGTTTTTTGGAAGAACTCATTAGAAACAACTGAAACTACGACGTATTGATTGAGATTTTAACTAAAAACCCCACCAAGCTACCCAAAAAGTGATTGCTATATAAATCACACACAACACATAAGCAAAAATGGGCTTTGTATAAGTGTTTGGTAATTTAAACAGGGCTTAGAAAGCAAAAAAGCCTACCTTCAACCAACCTATTGAAAATTAAAAAGTTGAAAAATTAAAAAATTCAAAAGAAACTAAAATTATCTTAATTTAACTGACAAAGTACCCCTCATACACTTCCTTAATTTTAAACTCTAATTTCTAAGCATTAAATTTTTATAGACAATGGATAGATTTACCTTGTAAAAAATAAAGAGTATGATTCAATTCTCGAAAATATTGTATGAATGTTCTCTACCATTTATTTCTTTGGAGGAAAAATATGCCTAGTGAAAAAAATAAAATTACTAATCAAGTTGAAGGGATTTTAAAAAATTCTTTTTGGAGAAAACAGCAACTATTGACTTTCTCTACAGTCTTTATATTCACAGCTATTTTTCTCGCTGGAATGTTGTCGAGCAAAGAAAGTTTAGCTGGCGAAGTATGGGTTGCAAATATGAAGGGAGCCAATGTACAAATCATAGATAGCAGTTCCAACCAAATTGTAAATACAATTGCTACTGGCGCCGGAGCTCACAATGTAACTTTCAGCCCAGATGGCAAACTAGCTTACATTGCAAACTTGGGGACTAACAGCATAACCATTATAGATGCCGTAACAAAAAAGAAGATAGCTGATGTATTAGCAGATACTAAGGCTCACGATGTAGCCGTATCTCCTGATGGGAAAACAGCTGTTTCCTGCAACGTTGGTGCAGGGAATATTACATTCATTGACGTTGCGACTAAAAAATCCACTCACACCATGGCGACCGGTAAAAAAGCTATTACCGCTGTATTTTCTCCAGATGGAAAAACTTTATATGTGGTCAACGCAGGTGATGGAAATATTTCGGTTGTTGATGTGAACACTAAAAAAATTACCAAAACTTTTCCAGGTGCCAAAGGTGCCATGGCTATTAAACCCAATGATGATTGGAGTCAACTTTGGATTACAGATCCCACTGACAATAAATTGTTACTAATGAATCCCCAGACGGGTTTGGTTGAGGCTTCAATTGACGTCCCTGGAGAGCCTCACGGACTGGTACACAGCCCCGATGGGAAAAAAGTATACGTTGGCCAACGAAAGCTTAATCAGATATCCATGATTGATACCGACAGCCGAAAAATAGTTAAAACAACTCCTATTGGCCAACGTCCCGACATGATGGCTATCAGCTCGGATGGAAAAACAGTTTTCGTAGCGGTTAGAGATGAGAATAAGCTAGCGGTAGTTTCAGCATCAGATCTAAGCATGACAACTAAAATCGATACCGATGGTGAAACACATGGTGTGGGTTATCGAGACTAAAATACTAGAAAAAAGGTAGGGAATGGCAATAAAAAAATAGTTAACCAAGCGGGCTAAAGATTTTTGAATACAGCATCTAGGCTAGATTTAGCATCGCCGAACAGCATGCGGGTGTTCTCTTCAAAAAATAATGGGTTTTGTACCCCAGCATACCCTGTTGCCATTCCTCTTTTTAAAACAATAGTGGTTTTGCCCTTCCAGCATTCGAGGACCGGCATGCCTGCAATGGGACTATTTGGGTCTGTCAGTGCAGATGGGTTCACAATATCGTTGGCTCCGATAACTATTGAAACATCAATGTTTGGGAAATCATCATTGATCTCATCCATTTCATAAACAATGTCGTAAGGAACCTTGGCTTCAGCTAATAAAACATTCATGTGCCCTGGCATGCGACCTGCAACAGGGTGAATACCAAAACGAACATTTATTTTTTTACTTTTAAGTGTTTTTGTGATCTCACAAACGATGTGCTGGGCTTGAGCTACTGCCATACCATAACCAGGAATAATCATTACTTCCTTAGACTCGGTCAATAGACTTGCGACTTCTGGTGCTTCCAAAGCTATTACTTCACCTTGTTCAGCGTCGGAACCGGAAGAGGATCCACCTGTCGTCGTACCAAACCCACCTGCAATGACCGCTAAAAATTTTCTATTCATAGCTTTGCACATGATGTAACTCAGAATGGCACCACTACTACCCACCAAAGCTCCTGTCACAATGAGAAGGTCGTTATTAAGCATGAATCCTGTTGCAGAAGCAGCCCAACCCGAGTAACTATTGAGCATGGAAACGACTACCGGCATATCAGCACCCCCGATTGCCATCACCATATGAATTCCAAAAAGCAAAGCAATCCCAGTCATAACCAATAGTGGCGACATTCCATTACCCGCTGCTGATTGTTCTACAAATTGAATGCAGTACCAGATGGAAGCAATTAATAGGCCAAGGTTGAGCCAGTGCCGTGCGGGGAGCAACATGGGATTCCCGCCAATTTTTCCGCTAAGCTTTCCAAAAGCTATAATTGACCCTGAAAAAGTAATCGCCCCAATTAAGATCCCTAAATAAGTCTCAATATCATGGATCGTCAATTCGACACCTGCATAGTGTTCTAAGCGCGCAGGATCCATAAAATTAGCAAAACCAACCAAGACTGCTGCCAAACCAACGAGGCTGTGAAGAATTGCAACCAACTCCGGCATCTCCGTCATCTGCACGCGCTTTGCCAGAATTAATCCAATCGAAGCACCTATCACCAATCCACCAATAAGGATTTCAATATTAGAGGTAACACCGGCAATTGTGACAATTAAGGCAATTACCATGCCAGCGATACCAAAGATATTACCTCGTCTGGAGGTTTCCTGATTGCTCAAACCACCTAAAGCTAAAATAAAAAGAATGGTTGCGCCCACATAAGAGGCCGTTATAATTCCTTGACTCATCTTGTCGCTTTCTATTTACGAAACATTTCAAGCATACGTCGCGTTACCGCGAATCCGCCTGTTATATTAATAGCCGTGATGGTCACAGCAAAACCCGAAACCCACATAATCACACTATTCTCTGAGCTTATCTGTAGGATTGCACCAATAACGATAATACTGCTAATGGCGTTAGTCACACTCATTAGCGGGGTGTGCAGAGCCGCTGACACATTCCATATAACCATGTAACCTACAAAACAGGCTAAAACAAATACAGTGAAATGAGCCATAAAGGATGCTGGAGCTACAGAACCCAATCCCAACAAAGCAAGTCCACCAATCATAAATGTGACTAGAGGCCCGAACCAAGAAGGTTTTTCCTCGACCACTTGAACGGGTTCCACTGGCTTCTCTACTGGTTTGGGAGGTGTAGCGGACAGCTTAGGAGCAGGAGGTGGCCAAGTAACTTCTCCATCTTTAACGACTGTGGCTCCTCGGACTACCTCGTCATCCATATCAACAGTAATATTTCCATCCTTGTCTTTACACATATCAGTTAAGAGATGACGCAAATTTGTTCCATATAGCTGGCTGGACTGGGCGGCAAGGCGACTGGGTAAATCTGTATAACCAATGATTGAAACACCGTGTACCTTTTTTACCACGCCTGCCTCTGATAATTTGCAATTGCCTCCTTGCTCAGCAGCGAGATCAACTATCACGCTTCCATCTTTCATTGAAACAACCATCTCTTCTTTGATTAGTTCTGGAGCGGGTTTTCCTGGGATCAAAGCCGTAGTAATAATAATGTCGACTTCTTTTGCTTGTTCAGCAAATAATGCCATCTCCGCCTCTATAAACTCCTTACTCATCACCTTGGCATATCCACCAGTACCTGAACCCTCTTCTTCAAATTCGAGCTCTAAAAATTCTGCGTCCATGCTCTCAACTTGTTCTTTAACTTCTGGTCGAGTATCAAAGGCTCTCACAATAGCACCCATACTTTTGGCAGCACCAATTGCAGCAAGCCCCGCAACGCCTGCACCTATAACCATAACCTTGGCCGGAGGTATTTTACCTGCAGCTGTAATCTGTCCCGTAAAAAACCTACCAAAGTGTTGAGCAGCCTCAACTACAGCTCGATACCCTGCAATATTTCCCATCGAACTAAGTGCATCCATCTTTTGAGCACGGGAAATACGTGGCACGCTATCCATTGAAAGAGCAGTAACCCTTTTCTCAGCTAATTTCTTAAGTAAGTCGGGATTCTGAGCTGGCGCAAGAAATGTAATTATCACCTGCTTTTCACGCAGCAAATCAACTTCATCAGAATTAAGATTCGAATTAAATTCTAGTGATCGTACTTTTAGAATAATGTCGCTATTGTCCCAAACGGCTTTCGGACCTTCCACAACTGTTACACCCGCATCCTTATAAGCTGCATCAGACAAACTAGAACCTTCGCCTGCACCTGATTCTACTAGTACTTCAAAACCCAACTTGATAAGATGCTTAGCGACATCGGGTGTGGTTGCCACTCTTTTTTCACCATCGTGAATTTCTTTAGGGATACCAATCTTCATAACTTCAAACTTTCATGAAGGTTAATTTTAAATAATAAAGGGCAATAATAAACAAACCAAACCGAATATCAACGAAAAACATTCAATCTGGTAAAAAATCTCCCTTAAACCCCTAAAATTTTAGTCCATATCGTCAAATACACCGGTTGCCAAACTTTTGCGGGCAGTCCGTGCTTCCTGCTCAGCCCGAGTAATCCCCTGATCATAGTCATTATAATCAACAAATTTTAATACCGATTCCATTTCAGGATGCCGTTCCAGAAATAGTTTTGCCATTACTTGAACCGTACGACGATATTTGGGGTGCCCAGATTTTTGCGAGCGCAATTCAGTGAAATGCCCCAATTCTCTTAGATTCATTCCCATATTCCATCGAATGAAGTGGTTAAACAGGGGAGCATATTGAGCTTCTCGGATCAATCCCGCCTTAATCAAATCACTATGAAGCGACTCCGCTCGCTCAAAGCATTCCTGAACAACGTCACCCTGCCCCATTTCTTCAATTTCTTCTGGGACTGAATAACCAAGTGATACATTTAAGTCTTGTCTTTGTTGAGTCAACATACGGTGTCTTTGTAAATCTCTATATTCAGCGAATCCTGTAACAACATCAAAATTTATTGGATAACCATATTCAAAGGCACGAGGTGGCCGATCTCTTTTAGTCCTCCGTTTGCCGATAACCGTAGCTAATATTTCATCTCGCTTTTCTTCTGGTAAAGAACGAACGACATCTCTGATTTGCATAGTCGAGTGTTCCACATATGGGAAAATTACATTTGCCAAGAGGTTAATTGTATAATCTTCGACTCGGTCCTCAATTAAAACAACCTCTGGAACTGTTTGAATAGGGATATCTTTAAATAGATCTACGGAAAGTTGTCTAATACAACTCTGGTTTTCTGCAAGGTAATCATTTTTTTCTGCTCGCCTGATAAAAGTTGGTATCTGCGTCTCTAATGCTTTTCGAATATTCTCCGCGAGTAACCAGCCTTCATCAAGCTCTTGAGATAGAAGTTTAGTAATCAGTCCACTATAAAACCTACCATTCCCAACAATCCCCATATTTGCCTTTGTCGAAGCAGGAAGAATACAACGAAGAACGTCACAGGCTGCGCTTCGCATAGTGAAACCATAAGCCAGACGATGAGCCCTTTTTTCATTGTCGTTTTCTAATGCATCTGCGCCAACAAGCACAACACGATTATTTCGCTCAACCTCAATCTTAAACTCTGATGCTGGAAGTTTTTTGCGAAAAAAGTTCTGCATCGGTTCTACAAGTCCCGCATAAGTTTCAAATAAAAAATCCATCGTCTGGATATAAATTTTTGCTAACCCAGATTTCATAATTGATTCGGGGCGGACATACCTCCATTGCTCATCGCGTTTTATGTCATATAAAACGTATCGCGTAGACTCTTCAATCGGCGAACCGCCAATCCTACAATCTTCAATAATTTTTGTCATTAAATTAGAAACATTTTCAACACAAAGAGGAGCGACCGCAAGTTCTGCCACAGATTCATCTCCATATTTATTAACCACTCGGTCAATAAGTTCGCTTCCTTTGATCTCATTGGGTGTTCCATCTTGATCAAGGAATTCACGAACCACGGTCTCTTTAAGTCCTGTCGGCGCTCGACTGTAGCGAGCAAGAGCGGCGCCAACGACCTCTGGGTTAAGATTGCTGATCACAAACACATCCGCATTTACATCCGAAATATATGAAGAAAGGTTTTCTCTTTCTTGTTTGGTTAGCTCGTCAGCCCTTTTCGGTTTCATAAATTTTCATCTTTTTTGGCGCATCGAAATCCCGTATCGTTAAACCTTACTTCAGGCTGACTCCATCGTCGAAAGGAGCTACGCAGGGTATCAGGGTGATTAACCCAAGACCCACCCCTCACCACTTTAAACTCTCCTTCTGCTGGACCTCTTGGATTCTTTTTGCGCCGCCAATTATAATATTTTAAGTCATACCAGTCATCGACCCATTCCCAAACATTTCCCGCCATATCATATACACCATACAAGGAAGACCCTTGAGAATAAGTTCCCACATCTGTCATTGTAAAAACACCACGCCATTTCCTTCCATAGGTAGCTCGGTTTTTAGGTGATTCAGCCCCCCAAGGATATAAGTTACCACTTGGGCCTCGCGCGGCCTTTTCCCATTCTGCTTCTGACGGGAGACGTTTTCCTCTCCATCTACAATAAGCATCAGCATCGAACCAACTCACTTGCGTTACTGGCTGACGTTTAATTCTGGAAGGAAAAGATGACCCTTCCCAAAGGTTACCCTCGCGACATTTATCTGTCTCGCAAGTTTCGTCTAGGGCGAAGCGATGCCCGGTAGCTAAAACAAACTCAAGGTATTTTTCATTTGTTACTTCATATCTATCGATCAAATAACTATCAAGAAAAATTAGCTTGTCGGGATATTCATCATTAAACCACCATAACTCGCAGGACTTGTCATATTTACGGCATTTTTTTAGATGCCTCTTATTTTCCACAAAACTCGATCCCATTTTAAAGGTCCCCATTGGGACACGAATCATCATGGAATTATCTGCTTTTCTAAAGGAAACTTTGGCAAGTGCTTCTTGCTGGTTATCAGGCAACTCTTTGTTATGATCTTCCTCATTATGAATCGCAAACGCTACAGAGGTCGCTGAAAAAAACCAAACCAAGCTAAAAAAACAAACAAAAAAGGAAAATAAGAAACGAGCCATCATGCGTTAAGACTTAAAAGTTAACTTAATGGTGAAAGGACCTTCACTCATCAGTTTCACTAATCAGTTTCATTAGGGGCTTTTCGAAACCGAGTCATCTCTTTTCCATGAATATAGAGAAGCGCTAGCCCTAGAATCATATTAACTGAATAAACATTAACAAATTTTGAATGAAAACGATCAAAACGAATTTGTAGTTTTTGATCTGTCGGATTGGCTTTTTTTAATTTATCGACTTCGTGCATTTCGGGCCGTAGAAAACTTCCCATATAAATTGCGAGGACAATCATAATACCAAGAATCCATTGCTTTAAATATCTACGTTTGGTAACGGGAAGTTGAGCAAACTCAAGTTTGCTAAACTTACCTACCAATAGCTTAATTAACTCGGCCGCAACAATAAACCCGATACAAGTATAAATAATTTCAATATTAAACACATCCATGATGGTGTTCATTACTTTGCTAGCCAGCAGTGGCTGTTCTTTAAGCTTGACCCTCACGATAATCTCTACCAAGATACCAAGCAAGAACATCCCCCCAACCCACAAAGATAGTCCCAAAAGGTAAAACATATTGAATGTGTATACTAAGCGTTTCATCACATGGCACCACAAGGGTGGCAAAAAAATACTTAAAGACTATTAAACTGTGTTGCAATCAAACAACCAAATGGTATCAGAAAACTGTGAGGTCCTGTTTTATTCTATTTTTTTCTTTCAGCCTTTCAAATTGGGATTATCGACCTCCAGAAACTCTTTTTCGAATCATTTTTTTAAAACTATTTCCTAAATATTCCTTTTCCTGTTTTAGTGCTTTAACTATCTCTGACCGATCACCACCGTACCAGGTTTTGATAGCATCCATACCCTTACCTCGGTTAACTGTATTGAGAATAGAAAGATAAATCACGCCATAAATAACTGCAACTGTATACAGAGTAAGTGGAATAAAAGACTTGAGGCGTTTTTGTTCCTCCTCTCCCTTATTAAGCCACCAATGATAAGGGCGTTTCCAAAGAATTTTCTTCTGGTTTTTGAATGCATTATCACCCATAACAAAGGCTGGATAAACCCTCAACGTTAAAAGCTTTAGAGATTGCTCATTTTCTTTACAAACCAGACGATAATAGCAAACCCGCTCTAACGAAACAAGCCAGTCATATATCGCTTGCTTCTCCCTATTCTAATATCTTTCGACTAGATTGGTTATGCTATAGTTTAACTTTAAACTATGGAGCCTTTTTTTTGAAAGAAATTCTCCCTGCAGGAAAAATATTTGCGACGGTTAAATGTCCCGCTTCAAAAAGTTATACCAATCGAGCTCTTTTGATTGCAGCGCTTGCTAATGGTATTTCTACTTTACGAAACCCTCTGCTTAGCGACGATACAAAATATATGCATCTCGCTTTGGAACAATTTGGGATCCCTGTTAAACAAGAAGATAGCACCTTCGTAGTTTCAGGAAATGGTGGACATGTGAAATGCCCACAAAACGAAATTTCTATCGGCCTTGCCGGAACCACCATGCGTTTTCTGACAACTTTTGCAGCTCTGTCTCCGGGAACAACTCAACTTACAGGTGAAAAACGGATGCTGGAACGTCCTATTTCAGATTTACTTAAAGCACTCAATCAAATAGGTGTAAAGGCTCGTTCAATAAAAAATAATGGCTGCCCTCCTCTGGAAATTCCGGGAGGTGGCATTCCAGGAGGAACAATTGATCTGGCAGGTAACAATAGTAGCCAATACTTAACGTCTCTTCTACTTTCTGCTCCTTATTTTAAAAATAAAACTACTATCAATATTATTGGTGCTCTTACATCCAAACCCTATGCAGACATAACTCTCGATATTATGAAAACCTTTGGGGTGTTGGTTGAGTCTACTGATTATACTCAGTTTCATATTCCAGCAAATCAATACTACCGGGCGATAGACTACAACATAGAATCCGATTGGTCGAGCGCGTCCTATTTTCTTTCCGCAGCAGCAATTACCCAAGGGGAAATAACTTTAATTGGCCTTAACTCTAAAAGCGTTCAAGGTGATGCTGGGTTTCTCGATGTTCTCGAAAAGATGGGTTGCACAATTGAACGGTCCTCTGAAAAAATTTTTATAAAAGGAAATCCTTTGCATGGAATTGACATCAATATGAATAGCATGCCTGATGTCGTTCAAACTCTTGCTGTAACCGCCCTATTTGCTAAAGGAGAAACATGTATATATGGCATAGGTAATTTAAGGATTAAGGAAACCGATCGGATAGGAGCACTTGAGCAGGAACTGACTCGATTAGGAGCCGATATTGAATCAGGCGAAGATTTTTTAAAAATTCGACCTGGGACCTATACTCCAACTGACATTGAAACATATGATGACCATCGCATGGCAATGAGTCTCGCTTTGGTCGGACTCAAGGTTCCCGGAATCCGTATTAAAAACCCCAGCTGTGTCGAGAAATCTTTTCCTGATTTCTTCGAACAACTGGAAGGGATATTGTGAACGAAGCTTACTCTAATCAGTTAATCTATGAAAAAAGTCCTTACCTGCTTCAGCATGCTCATAATCCTGTTAACTGGTTTCCTTGGGGAGAAGAGCCCTTTAAGATAGCCAAAGAAAAGAATCTTCCCCTTCTGGTAAGTATCGGTTATGCAACTTGTCACTGGTGTCATGTTATGGAACGAGAGTTGTTTGAAGATCCCGATTTAGCAGAACTTCTCAACGCCAATTTTGTCAGTATCAAGATTGACCGAGAGGAAAGACCTGATATTGATAGCATATATATGAAAGCAATTCAGGCAATGGAACAACAAGGTGGCTGGCCGCTCAATGTATTCGTAACTCCTGAAGGAATTCCTTTTTACTCTGGCACCTACTTTCCTCCCGAAAAGCGTTTCAACTTACCTTCTTTCACTGACGTTTTGATATTCCTAACTAAAACTTGGATTAACGAACCAGAAAAAATAAAAAAACAAAGCGAGGCTCTCGCAACGGCAATTCGCGAAAGCTCGGAACGCGAAGCAAATACAGAGACAACCGAATCGCTTGGCTTCGAAGGTGAGAACAAAGCAGCCCATCTTTATCAAAGTCATTATGACAACCTTAACCACGGATTCCGGTTTCAGCCTCAAAACAAGTTCCCACCCTCAATGGGTTTGTCAATGCTGCTTCGTCACTACCGCCGTACAGGAACTGCATCGAGTCTGGATATGACAAAAAGTACCCTTCGAGCTATGAAGTGGGGTGGTATCTATGATCAGATCGGAGGAGGACTTTCCCGTTATAGCACCGACCATAGATGGCTAGTACCACATTTTGAAAAAATGCTTTACGATAACTCATTATTTATCACCGCGCTTATCGAAACTTTTCAAGTCACAGAAAATCCAGAGTTTTCTGACTATGCAAACGATGCTCTATCTTACATTGATAAAGATATGACCTCATCGGAAGGTGCTTTTTTTAGTGCTGAAGATGCTGATAGCGAAGGAGTTGAAGGGAAGTTTTACATCTGGTCAAAAGAGGAAGTAGAATCAATATTAGGCCGACAAACATCGTCTATTTTTATTCCATTTTTCAACATCACAAAAGATGGAAATTTTGAACAAAAAAATATTCTTAATCAAACTCGAACCTATAAAGAACTAGCAAAGGAGTTAGGGCTTACAGAAGATACCGTTATTGCCGAATTAAGTTCTGCGCGAAAAAAACTTCTGCAAGAGCGTAGCAAACGTATTCGCCCCTTATTAGATGACAAGGTACTAACATCATGGAACGGACTAATGATTTCTGCTATGGCCAAAACAGGTCGTGTTTTAGAAGACGCCGACCGAATAGCTAAAGCGGAAAAAGCAATGAAGTTTATTCTAACTAATTTGAAAACCCCTGAAGGGAAACTTCTTAGACGTTTTAGAGAAGGCGAAGCCCGCTATAATGGATACCTGTTTGACTACTCTTCAATTGCCGTTGCCTGTCTGGAGCTTTATGAAGCAACCTACAATAAAGATTACATAATTGAAGCGCAAGATCTAATGCATGTCGTGGAAGAGAAGTTTTCCTCTGAGGGTGCTTTTTATGAGACCGCGGTTGATGCAGAAAAGCTGATTGTTAGACAAATTTCCGGATATGATGGAGTCGAGCCATCTGGCAACAGCAATGCAGCTTTAGCTTTCCTGAAATTAGGTGCCTATCTTGCCAACCCCAATTTTATTAGAAACGCTGAAAAAATTTTTCTAGCTTTCAACGAAGATCTAGAAGAACGCGGAGTGAACTCCTCATTTATGATGCAAGCGCTGCATCTCTATCTAGGAGGTCTTAATGAGGTGGCTGTCATAGGCAAGAAAAATGACCCGTCCACCAAAGAAATGCTAAAGACTATTCGTTCCAAGTTTTTTCCTAATGCCATTTTCGCATTCTCTTTTGAGGATGAAGCCGCTAGAAATAGTGTTGACGTGCCATTACTGGCAGGGAAAAAAATAACCCACGATAAGGTAACTGCTTATGTTTGCAGGTTGGGAAGCTGTCTAGCACCCGTCAATTCATCTGAAGATTTGATCAATCTTCTCAAATACGAAGAAAACTAAAACAAACTGTGGTAGGATTTCCCGAAACATTATAAATAAATTCTCTAAAATGAAAAAAAATCTAATCGATGAAATGATAGATTCTACCCTTGATGGGAAAGGGATCACCCGTAAACAAGCTCTCGAACTAGAGTTTTTATCCTATGAAGAACTAGACTATTTGTTCGAAGGTACTAATCGTCTTCGTGATTATTTTAAAGGAGATGATGTTAAAATTTGTTCAATTGTTAATGCAAAGGCCGGTAAATGTGAGGAAGACTGCGGTTTTTGTGCTCAATCTAGCCAATTCAAGACCGATAGCCCCGAGTATGGATTGATGGATGTAGACAAAATTGTTGCGGCTGCGAAGGAAGCTGAGGCATTCGGATCTAACGAATTCTCTATTGTCACTTCTGGAACAGCACTAAACCGTCGTGAGGAACTTGATCAAGTCATCGCAGCTATCAAGCGAATAAAAGAAGAAACTAATTTAGAAACCTGCTGTTCGCTTGGATTGATGAATTTGGAAGATCTTCGCGAGTTGAAAGAGGCCGGGCTCGACAGGTGCCATCATAATTTAGAAACAGCAGCTAGCCATTTTGGGGAAATTGTCACCACTCATAACTATGAAGATGAAGTTCGGGCAGTACAAAACGCTAAAGACGCTGGGCTACAAGTTTGCGTTGGAGGTATTTTTGGGATGGGAGAAACTTTTGCTCAACGAGTAGAGCTTGCAATAGATATCAGAGATCTGGAAGCACAGTCGTTCCCTATTAACTTCCTTAAACCACTGGAGGGAACTGCACTAGAAACAATGGAACTAATGGAATTATATGAAGCACTTCGAACCATAGCTATGCTAAGGCTTGTCCTTCCAACTATTGATCTATTTGTCTGTGGTGGAAGAGAGGAAGTGTTCACTGATAATCAAGAGCAGATTTTTTCTGCTGGAGCTAATGGCATCCTTGGAGGCAACTATCTTACAACCAAAGGGCAAGATCCAAAAAGGGATATCGAGATGATTGAACGGCTTGGCTTAAACCCTATATATCAATCTGTCTAATCTGTTTTTTTCACTTTAAATTGGGAAACTATACTTCATTTAAATCAAGCTAGACTCTCGTCAATTATTTTTTTTATTTCAGTTTTAGACTTAACTCCTGTTATCTGTTGGATCACTTGACCACCCTTAAAAAATAGTAGTGTAGGAATACCTCGAATACCATACTTGGTGGCTGTGTTTGGATTATCATCCACATTCAATTTACCAACTTTAACCGTATCCTCATATTCTCCGGCAATTTCCTCTACTGTTGAAGCAAGCATCTTGCAGGGTTGACACCATTCTGCCCAAAAATCAAGAACGACTAGTCTTTCAGATTGAAGGACAGTAGAATCGAACTCATCATCTGTTACAACAACGACTTTATCTGACGACATACTAAACTCCTCTTTCAAAATATGAGTTTTATAATATATAGGATTATTTTAAACCTAGAACCTTCAGGCACACTGCTTGAATTATTTTTCAACTTTCCTAAAAATTAAAGCAGTGAATTTTGTAGATTTATACTATCATAGTGCACTATAAGCCATCAATGGTTTTCGACGTGTCAATAATTTAAACTTATCATTATATTAGCCAGCCTATCCTGAGGACCACGCATGTCAGAAAAAATAAGTGTTTTTTTATACAATGAACTAATAAATGAAGACTATTTTAAAGAAAAGGGATTCGAGTACATCGATAGAGTTACTGTAACGCTATCAGCCCAAAGAATAGTTTTCAATAGACTACCACTTGAAGGAGAGGGTATTAAAGGTCAAGGATTGCCAAACATTGAACCGACCCCAAATAACGCCGGGATGATGGAAGGTATGCTTTATGATATGTATGATACCTTCCTTCCTAAGTTAGATGAATTCCATGGATACCCAAAAGAATGTAATCGAAAAGTGATGGATCTCAACGCTCATGATTTCCATACTGTAAGAGGAATCGTCTACTTCTCTCAGCCAGATAAAATTGAGGAAAAGCTTAAACCTAGTAAAGAACTTATGAAACTTTTTAGAAAATCAAGAAAAGAGTTTTCTATGCTCTACTTTGCCCGGTTGATGAATACTCGAACCTGTGATTAACCTCGTCAATGACCAAGATCATCGCTTTTGTTCGAAGACCTGGGTCTTCTTTCAACCAAGCTATTTCTGCTAAACCAAAAAATCAGCCAATCAATGTTAAACTTGCCTGCTTGCAACATGACCGATATATTGTGGCTTTAGAAGAAGCCAACGCAGAGGTTGTCTCACTCCCAGCTATTAATGAATACCCCGATGCACCTTTTTTAGAAGATACAACCGTTATTCTTGATAATACGGCCGTCGCCTGTCCTAATAAAGAAAAATCAAGACGTGGTGAAGGTACCAGCATTCACAATAAAATTAAAAAATATAAACCCATAACGACACTCCCTGATTCTGTAACTTTAGATGGAGGTGATGTGCTAAACACAGAAGAAAAAATCTTTGTAGGAATATCTGACAGGACAAATATGGGAGCTGTAGACGCTCTAGCTAAGTTAACAAAAAAGCCTGTTGTTCCCATCAAAGTCCTCTTAGGGCTTCATTTGAAAACTTCGGTTACATATTTGGGGAAAAACACCTTGATACTTAATTCATCTTCGATAGATACTGCAGCACTAAGAGGGTTTAAATGGATTGAAACTGGGAAGGCTAATCCTTACGCTGCTAACTGTCTAGCTATTGGAAATACTGTTTTAATGTCAAAAGCATCTAATGCATTGGCAGATAAAATTCACCGTAGGGGATTTAAGGTACTCGAACTAGATATAAGCGAATTTGAAAAAGCTGATGGGGGAATCACCTGTTTGAGTATAATTTTAAATGAGTCCTGACTCATCCTCATCAAATTTCATTTATAGGTCATTATTCTTTAAAATACTATCCAGGCTTTCAAGAAATAACTCTTTCTTTTGATCATCAAATTTAAAAACTTGATCAAATTCACTTTTAATCACCTCAGTTAGGGGACTGCCCTCTTCAAACATTTTAGTTTTCTTTGCTTCTTCCGAAAACTCAACGTTAATAGAAGCATATTCATTATACTTTTGAGATAAATTATTTTGCCTTTGGGAGTCTGGTGCTGTAACAAAAGATTTAGTTGCATTGCTAACTGGACTTACCATTGCTTTCTCCGGTTCGGTTAAATTTTTCCTTATACAATCTCCTTAAGATAGCAAGTTTTGTGCCTAATGTTAAACAAAACAAACTCTTTATTTTTAATGCTTTACATTTATTTTATTATATTTCTTTCAGGCTTATTTTTCCTAACAGGAAACGTTTGCCTAGTTATTCAATCTGGTAGATCCTGAAGAAGAGGTTTGCCGTATCCTACTAGTTCCACATACCCCTTACCTTTAACTAGATCCCCACCAACATTACCTTCTATTGAAACGCTCCCTTCCCAGTATGATGCAGAAATAGACCTTAGGCCATAAAGCTCTTGATCAAGCAAATCGGGTGATAATTTCACCTTAATTCTAAAACTAGGTAATTCCAGCTCCCAACCCGAAGGATAGATAATACCTGACCGCTTACTCTTCCATTCAGTTAAAGGTCTCACGATAAATTCATTACGCTTTAAATGCCGAGATACTCCATCTGCTGTAACCAAAGTACCACTAGAAAAAGAATCTACCCCCCCCGCTTTAAGGCGCAACTGATACAACATCAACTCTGTCTGATCATCAAGCTTTAATGAAAACCAATCCCAACCAGCAAGTTCATTATTAAGCTGGTTACTTGAGTATTCATGATCCATCCAGCTTGTGCCAAGAACTTTATAAGTTTTTCCCTCTATAAATATGGTTCCACTAGTTTTCATACGTGTATATGAAAAGTAGTGAGAAGCATTTCCTGGGTCACGCCCTTTTTTACTAATTCCATTTTGTCCATGAAAAACTAAGTTCTTCATCGGAACTAATTGCAATTTAATTCCCGTCCCTACTTCAACTGCTTCAATCAAGTGTTTTTCATCCTCGCTCTTAAGAGACCAATCTTCATTCCAAACCATTAATCGTTCAGAGTCAGCACCTGCATTACCAACCCCCTTGCGGTTAATCCGCTCAAAGTAATGAAACTTTTTACCGTCTATATCAGTTAATGTCATATGAGCAAAATAAATATGGTCCACCTTCCACTTGGATGAGTTAATTTTTCTATCTGTGGTATCAAGAGCTACACGAAAAAATGTAAGCTGATAGCCAAAGGGTCGAGAGGTTCCCACCTCTTCAAGGTTTCCGGTGTAGTACCACCATTCGATTCTAAAATCATCATGAGAATTAAAATCTCTTGGGAACCTATAGGTATAGCCGGGAAGAGCCTGACTAAAGACTTCTGACTCTTGAGCATTAGCAACCCTAAAGTCTGATATCCTCAGACTCATCATCAAAGTTAGGGAAAGAAAAAATATAATAGTAAATCTAACCATGCAGCTTAAGCCTCTTAGAAATAATGCCGTTTAAGAAGTAATTATTAATAAATTAACCATAATATTTCTAGACGCAAATATTTTAGTTTCTTGGTTTAAAAATACTGTATAAATATTTCAAAAGACCCGTTTTTTGAAGTAAGACACACAAATATCTTATAATTTTTCAAAAAAGGAAACCAATGCAAGTTGGCGTAACCGGGGCATCAGGATTCTTAGGCTCACACCTTACAAACGCTCTTAATAAGTTAGCTGGTTTTAAGGTTAACACCGTTAAGAGCCGTTCTTTAAAAAAATTTTCAGACATAAACAAGTTAAAGTCATTTGTTGAGAATTTGGATCTTATTTATCATATTGCCGGTGTAAACCGAGGAACAAATGAAGAAATTCTCAAAGGTAACATCCAAACAACTTTCAACCTTCTCGAAGCAATGAAAAAATATGGAAAGTCTTCCCCTCGTATTATTTTCACATCTTCATCGCAGGTTTACAAAAAAATAAGGCAGCCTGAAAAATTAATTAGCGAAACTTATAAGGCTGAACCAGAAACGATATTCGGTATTGCAAAAAAAACTTCGGAAGATCTGATTAGACTTTCTGGTTTTGAACACGCTATAATTCGTCTTGCAAACGTTTATGGGCCAGGCTGTCGTCCTAATTACAATTCAGTGATCGCCACATTTTGTCATAAGTCAGTAATCAAAGAACCTCTTAAAATTGATGGCGATGGCTACCAAAAAAGAGATTTTATATACATAGAAGACGTTATCAAAGCAATGATATTGGCAGGAACTAAAACAGATGATTTTATTTCAGGGGTTTATAATATAGGCAGTAACCGGACAACATCATTGCGTCAGGTTGTACGAAGCATTAAATCTTTAGGTGCAAAAACAAAAGCATCTTATTCTTTAAATACAAGTACTGGGAAAAATTCATTTCCATTAGATGCCAAGCGCTTTAGAAAACAGTTCAAATGGGCACCGAAAACAACTCTTCGCTCAGGAATTAAAAATACACTTCTCTGGTTTCAAAAGGAAGTTGCTCGATGAAAGATATTCAGATAGAAAACCTTGATTGCAAATCAGACGAACGAGGTTGGTTGATAGAGGTTCTGGGTGGTAAAAGCTTAGAGGTCCCTCATGAATTTGGTCAAATTCATGTTTCAGTCGCTTATCCCGGAAAAATTCGTGGGAACCATTATCATACCAGAAAACTAGAATGGTTTTGTGTCCCACAGGGTAAAGGCCTCTTAAGACTAAAAGATCTAAAAACTGGCGAACAAAAAGAATTGCTCATGGGAGAAGGCGCCCTGCGAACAGTAAAAATAACCCCTGGTATCATTCATGCCATAAAAAATATCGGGGATACTGATATGGTACTCATTGTTTACGCTAATGAATCTTTCGATGCTAATGATCCAGACACTTTCTACGAAAAAATTATAGAATAATTATATACCTATTTAAGATATTAGAGACTTAACTAGTTTATAAATTAACATTTCTCAACAAAGCCCTCAGAATATTTAAATCATAAGTATTAATACTTTCAGAATTCCATGTCTAGAGTAATCACGACTCCCAGCTATTTAATATTTTTTTACTTTCACTAATATGTTGAATATGAAACCTTTGAAAAAAGTAACTGCTATTATAGTCAACTGGAATGATAAAAATGTAATTGATGAGTGTATTCAATCTCTACTTGATCAAGATAGAAGTGAAATAGAGGTTATTATCAGTGACAATGGTTCCAAAGATGGCTCAATCGAATATCTTCAAAGAAGCTTTCCCTCTATTAAAATTATTGAAAATGGTAAAAATCTAGGTTTTGGTTCTGCTATCAATAAAGGCTTAGTAATCGCCAAAGGTGACTATATTATTTTTCTAAACAGTGACCTCAAACTAAACCCAAAGTGTATCGGAGAGTTGGTGAAACTTTTAGAAAGCGATTCTAATATAGGGGGAGCAATCCCAAAAATTTTACATATCGATCAACAAAACACAATCAACTCTCTTGGAGTATTGATCAATTTCACAGGTATCGCCTACCCTAATTTACTTGGCCAAAAAGATCCTGACTGGATAGAACCTTTCGAGTCTGCTTGTGGTGGAATTTTTATGTTAAGAAGAGAAGTTTATGAAACAGTAGGAGGGTTTGATGAAGATCTATTTCTTTATCATGAAGATCATGACTTATCCTGGAGAATTCGACTAGCAGGATGGTATTTAAAAGTTAATCCAAAAGCTACTATGTACCACCATTATAAATTTAATAAAGGCGTTCGAAAATATTATTCCTCGGAAAAGAACCGCCTCTATCTTTTAGTTAAAAATATGGAGGTTAAAACACTGGTATTGATTTTTCCTGCTTTACTTATTGTTGAAATTTCTCAGTTGTTTCACGCTGCCATTAATAACTGGTTTTTTCTAAAAGCAAAAAGTTACATTGAACTCCTAGCCCTTTTACCAAGAATATTGGTTAAAAGAAAAAAACAAAAGCATTTACGCAGGGTACCAGATAAAGAGATCACCCGTATTTATCAAGGAACTCTCGCAGTCAGTGGCATAAAGAATCCTCTCCTAACACATTTACTAAGCCCTTTATTGAATACGTATTGGAGACTAATTCGTCATTTGGTTTAATTATATTAACTTATAATTAAAGTGAACATTTGTTATCTCCTCTATTTTATATTTTTAATAATCCTTTCCTTGTAATTTTCATCGATTCTCTACCAAGTCCTGATAAATTTTTAGCATTGATGAAGCATTACGCTCTTGTGTAAATTTTTCGGCTAAAATACGAGCTGAATGTGACATTAGTTTTCTGGTTTTTGAATCCATCAGATAGTCTATAGCTTTAGCTATAGAATTAAAATCTGATGGTTCTTCTAAAATAATGCCTTCCTTATTATGTGTTATTATTTCTGCAGCACCGCAGAAACGACTTGTGATGATAGGTAACCCCGATGCCAAAGCTTCTAAGTTAGCATTTCCAAATGGTTCGTAAATTGAAGGTAGAATAAAAAAGTCTGCTGCTGCATACAATTTTTCGATTTTATCAATTGGTTCTAGGTGGGTTATTTTTTCTAGGTTATCTTTCGAGGCATAGCTTAAATATTTTTCCCATTTACCCTTTCCGACAAGGACTAATTTCCAGTTTTTTTGTTTCATGTGCTGAACGGATTTAATTAGATACTTTAACCCCTTGCGTTCGAACCCCGACCCTACAAATAAAATCATTACTTCTTTATCAGAAATTTTTAACTGTTGTCTAATATCATCTCGAAAAATTTTTTTATTATTCGGATTAAACCTATCTAATCTCACACCATTATAGACTACCTTTACTTTGCCTTCAGGAAGCCGATAATGCTTTAAAATATCTCGCTTGACCATCTCCGAAATAGCTATGATATTTTTACACTCTCCATTTTCAAAAATTCTTTTCTCTAGCCATAAGATTAACTGATGGAAAAAACTTAACCGAAAAAAGAACCGCTTAATAAATGGCAAATAATATGCACGTCTTTCAAGCCATTCACGATGACACCCGTCTCCAGCTCGATATATGTCTTGACTCCATGTTCGCTCATGACTTTGGACAATATCGAATGATTCAGAGCTTATTGATTTAAGGGAAAACCAGGCAAAGGATAAGACTCGCAAAAAAGAATTTCTTTTAATAGCTTTTACAGAATGAATTTTTATATTAGGATGCTTAGATGGTGTCCATTGATTGGCAAAAATATGTATCTCATGTCCAATGTTAGCAAGATGCTTTGCATAGCCAGAAACAAATTGTTCCGCTCCTCCATAGTTAACAAATTTTTGTCTAATGACTGCAATTTTCATAAATGATCCCAAAAACTTAATTCACATCTAACTATTTTTACGAAGATGATATAACTTCTTCATAGATGGCTATTGTTGAATCCATCATTTTATCTACCGTTAATTCATTAAGGCAAAATTGATTTGCATTTTCAACGAGACAGTTTGCAGTCTCAGGATTTCTAATTAGTTTCAAAACGGCCTTGGCAATTTCCAACGGATTTTGAGGTTCGATCAATATTCCTCTTTCACCATTTCCTAAAAGCTCTGGGATTGAGGCTATCTTAGTTGCTACCACAGGAGTTTTCATTGCAAACGCCTGTGGTATAACCTGAGGAGTACCTTCTCCAGCAAATGAAGCTAGCACTTGAACGTCTAATGCCGCCATAATTTCAGGAACGTCTTCCCTATGTCCAAGAAGAGCTACCCTATCGTCTAAACCCGCTATCTTAATTTTAGATTCTATTTCTTTAAAACCTGGCCCATCGCCAACTATTACAAACCGAGTTTGCGGAATCTCTTTTAAAATTAAAGGAATAGCCTCTAAAAAATAATTGTGACCCTTCCAACCGCGAATAACACCAATTTTCCCCACAAGAAATTGACTAGAGTCAACCTTCAATTCTTCACGAATCTTTTGCCCAGAAATACTAGAATTAAATTTTCGTAAGTCTACTCCTGCAGGAATTGAAACCACATGACTCGAATTAACACAACGAATCTTTTTCATAATATCCGAAATCATATTTCCACTAGTAAGAATTCGTTGTGGTATGTGCGAATATAACAGGTGGTTTGGAAAGAAATCCTTTACAGGCAGCGAAACATGTCGAGTGCGGACAACAGGCACTCTTAATAGTTTACCAACTAGACCACCTAACCAACTATCAACAGAGCTATGAGTATGAATAATATCGAAATTATTTTTTAAAACATACCGATATAAGGCCACAAATGTACTGAGGTTCATCATTTTTTTCATTAAAAGTGATTGAAAATGAAAGTCCGCGTTAGAGACTGCTCCACATTTCTTTTCTAGAGGGCTATCGGCCTGACATATTAAAGAAACGCTATAACCCCTCTCAAGGAGCAATAAAGTTTCTTGGAAGACTCTTATTTCCTGGCCACCCCAACCTGCGGCGGCTTCGACATGAAGTATATGAAGGGGTTTCAAGGTAGGAACTCAAGATAGACAATTGGTTACAAATAACAGAAAATCAATTTAGCATAACGCTTCGCACAAGTCGAACTACAAAACCTTCTTCATTCGCTATAAATATAATTTTAAATTAATTTTTTAAAAATAGTGTAAACCTCATCTACCGAAATAGATTCTGGAGGGTCAAAAGGTTTATGTGCAACTACTTTTGCAAATGGGGAGAGTGGGCCAGCACATTCAACAGGATATCCGATATGAATAGAAAGCATTTTTACATCAAAACAAGACGCAATATGCGTTAAGCCATTATCCAATCCAAGATAAAAATTTGCTCGGCTGATCATCGCGGCTGAAGGTCCTAAGGGATAACCTTTTAAAAGAATTGTTCCATCGTAATTATAAGGATTATCTTTAGAAACTAGCGTTATAATTTTAAAGTCATGGTTTTCTCGGATTTTTTGAATGAGGAGCAAGAACCTCTCATATGGCCATTCTTTCATCTTTTTCTTCGACCGAGTTTCAGGTGATAGAACTAAAAATTTATTTTTATCAGAAATTCCTAGTTCGTAAATTTTTTTTTGAGCTTCTTCAAAGTCACTGTCATTTAAATAGATAAGAGGTCTTCGCTCTTCCAAGCTTACTCCACATTTTTCAGCATAAATATCGAGAAGATGTTTCCTTGGCTGCCACCAATCCTGAGTTCCATTATCTAGAAGAAATACGAGGTCATGCTCTTTATATTTTTCCCTATAGGTCTTTCTACGTGCTCGTTTTTTCCAGACGTCGTAGAAAAAGGGGGTTTCAAAATGGTCTATATTAGGATCATTTTTAATGGTATTAAAAAAAATCCCATCACCAACACCAAAATTTATTTTGGCATCTGGGTATTTCCTTTTTAAAGCAGCTACCGAAGGAGCAGCTGAAATCAAATCGCCCACCCCTCCGATTAATCCAATAAAAATTGAGTTTGGAGACTTACATGAATGGCGAATTCCAAGCCATTTTTTTAATGCGATAGGAATCATTATTTAAGTTCGCTTAGCTGAAATAGTGAATTTTAAACCAAAACCATATTAAGGAATTCGTCTTTGATCGACAGTATTTTTTTGGCTCAAAAAATACTTTTGATTATTCGAGGCGCTTATTAGCAAAAAGGTAGTTTTGCACATAATCGGTGGTAGCCTCTTCTAAAGAAGCGATTTGTTGAGAAAACCCTGCATTTCGAATTTTATCTATTTTTGCGCAGGTACGATACTGAAATTGGTCACGAATAGAAATTGGCATATCAATATATTCGATCGCAGTATTTTTACCCATAGCTTTAAAAACTGCTACCGCAAGATCATTCCAAGTTCTTGCTATACCAGTCCCTGCATTAAATATTCCCGCAATTTTTAAATTATCCAAGAAAAAAAGTGTCATCTCTACTGCATCTTTGACGTATAAAAAATCGCGTTCCTGTTCTCCGTCACCATAATCGGAATTATATGACTTAAATAGGCGAATCTTACCACTATCAAGTACTTGTAAAAACCCTCTACGAATCATACTTTGCATTTCTCTTTTGTGGTATTCTCCCGGACCAAAAACATTAAAATACTTTAACCCAACAATTTGGTCAAGAACGCCCTGTTCCTTTGCCCACAAATCGAACTCCTGCTTGCTATGCCCATAAAGATTAAGTGGGTTTAATATTTTAAGATCCGTCTCATCAGAAAAACCATTTTTCCCGCTACCATAAGTTGCAGCACTAGAAGCATAGATAAATCGGATACCTTTATTAAGGGCATAAGTTGCTAGCAGCTTGGTGTAATTATAATTATTTTTGGTTAAGAAAGACTCGTCTCTTTCAATAGTTGAAGAACATCCTCCCATGTGGATAATCGCATCCACTGACCATGGAATACTAAGATTTAAAATGCGGTCTAGGAATATTTCCTTATCTTCCAATGCAAAGTAGCTCAGTGACGCAATATTCTTTTTTTTTTCTGGGTTATCAACCCCATCCACCAATATGATGTCAGTAATACCACGTTTATTTAAAGCCCAAATAATAGCACTCCCTATGCACCCTGCCCCACCTGTGACAATAATCATATTTTTCACTCTATAAGGTCACTGCATCAATCAGAAAAACTAACACACCCTATCAAGGTTTAAAAAATTAAGTAGCTTAATATTTTTTAAAAATTTTTATTTACCTTACCTATATGCTGCGTCAAGTTAAGCTTTCATTAAACAAACGCAGTAACTGGTCACAACTTTCATCCCAACTAAACTCATTTATTTTAAGATACCCACTTTCTGATAGTGATTTTAGCAGTGCTTCGTCCTCCAGAAGGCGAATCAGGTTTCGGCTTAAACCATTAATATCTCGAGACGCTGACACCAATGCAGTTTGTTCATCTATCGCATATTCAAGGCATCCACCTGTATCAGTTGTTACCAACGAACAACGGCAAGCCATTGCTTCCATTGCGGTCAAACCAAGCCCTTCATACCAACTCGAACATAAAAAAATATCACATGAAGTATATATTTTTCTCAGTTCCTCCCCCGCTGGACGGTAATGGTATTCAAAATCAAAGCCAGCGGCATCAAACAACGATTGTGGGTCCTCTAGTTTTTCCCCAAAAACCACGAGTTGTAGGTCATACCCTAAAGCAATAACCTCCTTTACTGCTTTAATTCCATCTTCATACCCTTTCCAGTCATAATCATGATGAAGCATGCAAACTCGGCGTATCGAATTCCATCTTTTCACTTCGCAATGAAACATATCCTGATCAACTGGTATGACAACTATATCAGCGTTTTGTCCATGATTTTTTTTAAGAGTATTTTTAAGCCAATTTGAAATTGTAAGTTTTTTCATTGGCAAATCATAAGTTTTAACCGCTTCACTTTTGTACCGCGTCCAAAGGCTTTCATAATGAAGGATAAAGTAAAAGGGAATTCCCTTTTTCGCTGGAAGTTTGGCTGCAAAATCTGCTGTCTGCCAAGCTGTTGCGACAAGAATATCGGCTTCAGAAATATATTTGTGGTGATTAGTCGGAAGTATCTCAATAGGAATCGCATTATCAGCCCAATCAATAGTTTCGGGAGACAGAGTAACCACTCTCTTTATAGATGCTATGATTTTTTTATCCAACCTATACCATCTAATAGGTTTAGCAAGAACAAACCAACGCACTTCATGACCTAGCTTCTTTAACCGGTTAGCATATTCAAAGAGTACCCGGTTGCCTCCACTAATCCGGGCATACTGATTAACCATAAAAGAAATTTTCATTTAATCTCTGAAGTAAAGGAATGAGTTTATCGGAAACCAACAACTATTATTGACTAAATAACTTTGACCACCTGTTTAAAATTTTTTTAGTTTTGAGCATTAATTTACTTTCGATTTTCTCATCAGGGCGTAATTTAAAAATGGTAGAATGGTAGTCACTCTGATCTTTTCCCAGCTGATCATTAGTATAATAATACAGGGCTAGGCTTTTTCGGCTCATATTTTCCGGACAAGCCAAAGGCTCTGGGTGTCCGTGAAACGATGTTTGAGTAGTTGTAAAAATAACTACTCGATTGAATTTTGGCAGGTAACTACTCACACATTGATTCATATCTTTGTTCCACAATTCGATGTGCCCTCCATATTCTTCACGCCAATCTTTGTTGAGATATAGAAGCAGATTCAATCTCCTATCGAACCCATATTGCTCATGCTTGTTAAAATCAGCGTGAACTCCTAACATTCCTCCTCTAAAGATATTATGAAGTCCGCCCCCTCTAAAGGATGGGTCAGAAATCAGACATTCAATTCCGGTTAACTCTTCAAGAAACTTTAAAAACAATGACGAGTTAAGTGAATATAGAAGATGTCGGCTAAATAAACCGATATTTTTTTCATTTTCATTAGCAAGTTTTTTCTGATATCCATCGTAGTATTTGACCCAGTCAATATCGTTTTTACCTGGAAACTCTTTAAGCACTCTCTCCAATACATTACTACTAAAAAAATCATCAAAATAAATATGAGGGAATGGTTCGGCTTGTGCGTAAACTTTTTTAGCCTCTGGCAGAAGTAACCTCATATTTTCCAGCGGCAGAAGCGACTCTTCAAAATTGGCAATGGCAGACATCTTTATTTACCAGTAGAAATAGGGGCTACGTTGATCTGTTGATTATCAGGTAATAGAATAAAAAGAAACCGGGAAATTTATTATATCAACTTTTATTATGAATTAAACAAACAAAAAAATATTCTTTAGTTAGAGCTCGACTAGAGTCGGAGTTAAATTTTAAGTTTGAACTTGAAAAGCACTCACAAAGGTATATACACTAGCCATATTATTAAATCTTTCTCTAAAAAATATAGTAAATTAGGATAAATTTTGCTACGAAAGACTTAATACGCATTTCTCTAGCTCGATAAAATAGGAAGCTAAATTGAAATTTAAAAATCCATACTCCAAATTAGACTTAACAAAAGAAACTAACTCAAATAATCTAAATGCCCCCGACACCTCTTATCTTTTAGATTATCTAAAAAAATATCCCGATCATTACGTTTTAATCTTAGGCTCAGGCAATTCACCAAAAGTAAGCAAAAAAGTAATAAATCTTGATGTAATGAAATTCGAGCCTGTGGATTTAATCGCGTCGGGGTCAGCTCTTCCATTTAAACCATACACTTTTAATGCAGTGTTTTGCCATGATGTATTAGAACATGTAACACAACCCTTTGAAGTCGCATCAGAAATGATAAGAGTTACCAAAAAAAATGGCTACATGGAGTGCTCTACTCCATTTCTTTTTCCTTTTCACGATGTCCCAGACCATTACTTTAATTCCTCCACTAGTGGAATTCAACAGCTCTTTCTAGGCACTAAATTGATAGATGTCGGAGTAAAAATGGGTCCTTGGCATGCAATGAACAATATTGTAGGAATCTATAAAAAAATGTTAAAACGCGTCTACAAGGACCCAATCACTCCTTGGACCGAAAAGATAAGGATATTTATAATTTATCGACTTTTATCTTGGGGTATGAAATTTGACCATAGGACGATCGTATTAACTAAAGATGAGGAAAACGTATTAGCAAGCGGTGTTTATATAAAAACTCGAAAAATTTAACCAAATTAGAATACATTTATTGTGGTTAACTACAATATCTATCAAGATACGAATTATTTACCATACTCCAGCTAAAAATTAATACGCTCATTAAACTAATAGGGGTCTATTAAAAAACTTATGCTCTAGAAAGGCAATTGATTGCTACAAATATTAGTTTAAAGTTTAAAAAATCCTGATTCAAGATAATCAAAAGCTATATTTCTCTTCATTTTATTCTAACTAATTTCGTGAACGAGCCTACTTCAAAAATAAATCTTACCGCCGTTGTTTCTTTCGAAGGTTCTTTAGAGAAACTACACTCCTGCTTAAAGGCATTGGACACCTGGGTTCCAAAAATATTAGTCATTCTGCCCGAAGGAGACGAAGACGGAACTAAAATAGTTGAAAATCTTAAAGTATCTATCTGTACAGAAAGAGCTACCACAACAAAAGCTCGCTGGGAGTCTGGATTAAATAAAATTAGCTCACCTTGGGGTTTATTCCTCCGTTCTAATGAAATTGTAACTGGAAAATTGAGGAAAGCAATTACTGATAAAATAAAAAGTCCCGACAAAAAACCTTATAAGTATCCACTCCCTCTTACGATGGTGTTTCTAAAAAAACGTTTAAAATTTTCACTAGATTGGCATTGTTCTGAACGATCCCACCTCGCCTATGTTCTAGAAGAAAAAAATTTTTCATATCAACAAGAAAAGCATGTGTTGCTTGACGGCGAACTAATTCGTTATGGTGAAGATACTCTTTCTGAGTGTGCGGCTATGGTGATCAAAAAAGCCGATGAAAGGGCCTCTAATCTAGCCCAATACATAGAAAATTTTTCACCCCTGTCCCTTATCCTTCGCAGCGTTATTTGTTCTACAAAAATATTTCTTCAGACATACATTTTAAATAAAGGGTTTAAGGAGGGTTTCGAGGGAATTACATTTGCTGTATGCAATGCACATGCAGAAATCTTAGGGCATCTTCGATACTATGAGCTTTATATTCGAGGAGGAAAGTTACTTCACGGCAACCTGTCATCTCTCGAAAATATTTTAATTATAAAACTTCGTGATATTGGCGACAATATTCTATCCACTCCCTTGATTCGTAATTTAAAACATCATCTACCAAACACTTCTATTTCTATATTAACATGGTCCTATTCTGTTCCTATTTTCGAAAAAAACCCGCATATTGATCACCTTTTCAGACTCTCCAAAAATCCATCCTCTGAAAGTATTACAAAACTTCAAAATGAACTCAGTTCTTTTAACTTCGATTTAGTTATAAGCACTCATAGCGGGGGATTGCCTTCCAGACTCCTCTCAAAGATAAAAACTTCAAATAAAATTAATAATTTTTATAGAGGACGTAACAAGCATTACACTGTTCTAACCAATGAATCAGATTATTATCGTTCCTCCATCGAACGGGACTTAGACTGCTTACGAAGTTTAGGTCTTGAGCCAGTAAACACTCATACCGAGATCTTTATAGATAAAAATGAAATATCTTGGGCTCGTGAAGTGATGAAGGATAAGGGACTAGATCCCACAAAAAAAACTATCCTAATTCATCCTACAGCTGGGGTCACTATCCGGGAATGGCCGCTTGAGAAGTTCAAACAACTGATAAAAACTTTAAACCAAAATACAAAAACTCAATCTATTGCTATTTGCACAGAGCTTGAATACTCTAAAGTCAAAACATTACTTGATGATATTCCTGAACTAGTTATATTTCACAAAACTACAGTCCGTCAAATGGTGGCAATCATCAACGAATGTGATTTGGTTATTGACAATGATTCCTCGCCAAGTCATGTAGCAACAGCACTTAGAGTCCCTACCATTGTTTTATTTAGTCAGGCTATTAGAAAAATATTTCGTCCCTATCACCCAAAAAAAGATAAACACTTTATTTTTTACAATGATGTTGATTGCAGAGAATGTGAATTGACTGAATGCGAGAATCGCATATGTCTTGACTTTTCTTCAGACGAAGTCTACACCCAAGCACTAAAAATGCTTTCTATTGAAAAGAACTAACTTCTAATATTAATTTTTTTCTATAATCCATAAAAGATGATATGTTCAAGTGTACTTATCAACACGAGTTGAAAAGGTTTAGTTTAGGTTTTAATCATTAGCTAAACGTTTTAAATGCTACAATTTAATGGCTGGATTTTCATAAGTAACCCCCCAATTCAAGTTAAGCAAATCAAAAATTTGCTCTTTTTTTAGATGGTAAATTTTAATTTTTAAAAATACTATAGACTATTGCTCTAACATTGAAGATCTCATAGAATATGTGCTCCTTATTTCATACTTAAAGTATGGTATTTTATAGACAGTTTCTTAGTTTTTTCAGATATTCTGATTTTTTAATCCGAGTAAGTTTAAATCATATACTTTGACCATGTTTAATTTGAATCACCGAATCAATCGACTTCTTATCAAACTCAGTTATCGTTTTGGAGTTTCTAAGCTTTACTCCATGCCCAAAATGCTTGCCCTTGATCCAACAAATCGTTGTGATCTGAAGTGTCCTTTATGTCCCACGGGACTCCGAGATAAAACAGTGGATCGGGGATCAATTAAGCTAGAACAATTTAAATCTATAATTGACCGATTAGCCAAGAACCTCCAGTCTATAAATCTCTATAGTTGGGGAGAGCCTCTTCTAAATAAATCTCTAGTGGATATGATTCGCCACACTGCAATAAACCATAAAGTTCGGACCATCACTAGTGTTCATCTTGGGAACCTGAGTAACGAGCAAGTGGAGGGCCTTATGACTTCTGGGCTAGACAAGCTTATCGTTTCGGTCGATGGCGCAACCCAAGAAGTTTACGAAAAATATCGTGTGGGGGGAGATATAGAAAAAGTATTTGCCAATATGACTCGTCTTATGGAAGCAAAAAAGCGACATGACTCTGAAGTGAATGTTGTCTGGAATTTTCTAGTGATGAAGCAAAATGAACATCAAATGGATATGGCTCGAGAACGTGCAAAAGAAATAGGCGTTGATATAACTTTTAGCATTATGCGGACTAATCTTAAAGATGATATTATTGGTAAGGTTGAAGACAATATCAAAAATGATGCCGAATGGATTCCAGAAAACCCTGACTTCAACCCTTATGATTTAGAACAGAAAAAACAAAAAAAACCTATAAAGTTTTGTAAGAGACCATGGATGGAAACATTCATCAACTGGAATGGAGATGTCTTTCCTTGCGGATGTGTGGTGACTGAAAATAAGTACTCGATGGGTAATGTATTTGAAACTGATTTCAAGGATATCTGGAACGGAGAGAAATACATTGCCGCAAGAAAAGAACTTTTAGACCAACCTAATGACCTTGAAACTATTTGTCACCTTTGCAAGGCAAATGGTTATTACACACCGTAACTTCAAAAAACCACTAACCTGAGAGATTGTTTTGCTTCAAAATCTTATTCGACGATGGGAACCTCGTATACGAAAATATGCCGATCGTTATTTATACCGACCCGATATTATAAAAGATAAAGACTTTCAAAACATTTATGCGAAAGTTGGGCCAAGAAATTCGAAGTATACCTTAACATCTATGGAGAATTGTTATTCCCTTTACAAGTCAATTCAATATATTACTCAAGGAAATTTTTTAGGTGATATTGTGGAATGTGGTGTGTGGAGAGGAGGCAGCGCTATGTTGGCAGCTCTGACTCTAATCGAAAATCATCAGACCCATCGTAAAATATACCTTTACGATACTTACGAAGGAATGGCAAAGCCTACCGATAAAGATATCGATGTGCATGGGACACCTTACCGGCTGATATGGGAAAAAGAAAAAGATCTGCTGACAGTATCTCTTGAGGAGGTTAAAAAAAACATGTCTTCTACAGGCTATCCTGAAGAAAACATAGTATTCGTCAAAGGAAAGGTGGAGGATACGATTCCAAATATTATTCCAAACCAAATTGCTTTACTACGTTTAGACACAGACCTATATGAGTCAACCTATCACGAACTAGTTCATCTTTATCCAAAAGTTACTCAACAAGGAGTAGTTATAATTGATGATTATGGGTACTTTCAAGGTGCAAAAGAAGCAACAGACAAGTATTTCAATCAAGAGTCCACAAAAGTTATGTTCCATAGAATTGATCACTCTTGTAGGGTAGGGATAAAACCTTGCGCCTCATTGCAAGTTCCATAGTGACCGGATTTATTTATCATTTCTAATAAAAAGAATAATATTTTCACTCTTTGTTAATTTCAAGCCGAGACTTTTTCAACAAGTTCACGTAAACCTAACTGCAAGTTAGTAATATCGTAATTTTGCTGACATCTTTCACGCGCGGACTGTCCTTTAGCGTAAGCCTCATCCGGGTGATTTAAAATGTACTTAATCGCATCGGCCAGTTGAGTCGGTTCATTTGGGTTAACTAGATAACCGCAATCATCTAAGACTTCAGGAATATCTGATATTCGAGTAGCAACAATGGGCTTAGCCATAGCCATCGCATCATATAATTTTGCAGGCATTTGCCCGATTGAATCAGAGGTTCGGCGCTGAGGAATAGCTATAATATCAGCAACCGATAAAAACTCAGGAAGTTTATCAAAAGGGGTTTGAGGTAAAACCATCACTCGATGTCTGATCGATTGATCAACTTTTTTTAAAAATTCATGTTGATTTTCCGTTCCTATAATCACCAAGTTTAAATTTCTATCATCAATTTTCTTAAACGCTACCAAAAGATCATCCAACCCTTTATGTGGTCTTGGAGTGCCAAGAAACATCACCACCTTCTTCCCTTTAAGACCTATTTCTTCCTTTATTTGACCCGAATTAAATTTTATTGGATCAAAAATTTTGGTATCTCGACAATGAGGTAATAAAGCACCTCCAAATTTTTTCTGCAAAAACCGATTGCTTACAGTGATAGCATCTGCATGTCTAACTAGACCCTCCATTCTCCAAACGTAGGGTAAACCATTTGGGTTAGAAAAATTCATAAACCTCCCCATCCTACCCCAAAAACCGGCATGATAAAAAAAACCAAGTTCCCAGTCATCTATATCCAAAATTAATGGCTTCCCACTAGAGTATTTTTTTTGAAGACCAATACCAAAGCTTGTAGGCATTAGTTTTGAAGCTAGAATTATATCTCCATCAATTGCATCTAAAATATTTTTTTTAATTCTAGAAAAATTTGGATATCGACCCCACGCAAACTCTTTTACAGGAATTTCAGCATGACCTATCGGAGCCCATGTACCACCTCTTCTTGAAGCACCAATAATCTCAACATCATAAAAGGTAGAAAGAGCTTTAGCTAAAAGCCATGCTCGCCCAAAGGCATTGATTGAAAGATCAAAACAAAGGACAGAAATTTTCACGATCGAGAACTTTAAAAGTTAAAAAGTTGAAAATAGCCATACAAATTACCAAGGGTTTAAAATTGATCGCTATAATTCATTAGAAAAAAACAAAAAATACACTACGAGCATAAAATAAATTATAATTCAGAACACGAGGTTTGACAGTTCAAAAAATTTTTCACGTGTACAATATTATTTGCGAGCTTACTCCGAATGATCCTTTAAAATCAATCCTCTCAAAATCAACCTTCGCTCTAACTTATGCAATCACAGTCGTCACCTAGCAATTCAAGTATCAAGGAGTTCTTACGACTAACTGTTTTCACTCTTCTTTGCTTCCTTGCGTTAACATACAACCTCAGTGAGGTTCCACCATATCATACCGATGAAAATTTTTATGTAACTAGCACTCGTAATATGGTCGCATCGGGAGATTATATAACTCCCGTTTACCATGAAAAAAAACGATTCGCTAAACCAATCTTATTTTACTGGATGGTTGCAGTTTCGTACAAAATTTTTGGTGTTGATTTATTCTCGGCACGATTAGTATCTTCATTTTTCGCTTCCCTCTGTATACCCATTGTATACATATTAGCCCGACGTCTATTTAACTACAATGTTGCAATTATTAGTGCTCTGCTGCTTCCAGGTTGTTATCTTCATTTTCAAATTGCCCGATGGGCCATAACCGATATGGCATTTAATTTTTTCATCCTAACTACTTTTTATTTTTTTATTCGTGGATTCCAAGATTTATCAAACAAAAAAATTTTTTATTATTCTTCTTATATTTGTATGGGAATAGGATTTATGATTAAAGGGCCAATTGCTATAATTATTCCTGCTCTAGTCATTGGGACCTTTCTTATAAGTACGCGAAATTGGCAAGAATTAGCACAGCTACAAATGAGATATGGATTTGTAATTCTTGCTTTAATTATCTTACCTTGGTTTTTTACAATGCTAAGCATTCATGGAGATGAATTCAAGAGTCATATTCTAGGAGCAGAGTTACACGACAGAATTGTTCACGACACTCCATTTAGTCTATATTATTTTGGAGTGATTTTTCGTTACTACCTACCATGGTCCTTCTTTTTTTTAGCAGCACTTACAGTTAAGTTTGGACCTGCTTTTAAAACTTTACTTTCTTCACGCCAAACGCATAGCAATTTATTAGTATCTAAGAAATTTAAATTTTGGTATAGCAATATAAAGCTAAAAGACAACCAGTCGTTTCTCTTTTCTTTTATATGGGTTACGTGGCCCCTAATACTATTCACTTTATTTCGTATAGAACATAGCAGGTACATGTTACCTGCGACCGTCCCGATTGTAATGATAACGGCAAATTTTTTATCTCAACTCATCCAAAGCCCAGAAAACTTCCAGAAAAAAATTTTCAAGGTCCCATTTTATCTGAGCCTGGTTTTTTACATCCTTATAATCACTTTATCGTGGGCCGGGATATTCTTTTTCTTACCTTTTACTCAACCACCTCTTGGGTTCTTAATACTCTTGGTTATAAGTGTCTTTGTATTATTTTTTCTAATTCTTTCTTATAAATCCAAAAAATATTTTCAAACGATAATTACTTTATCTATCATGCAAATTATAATTCTAACTTCACTGAGTGGAAACTCTCTTTCCTTCTTTAATCAGTATCCAATGAAAAAATTCTCTAATCTAATCCTGTCTGAAACTTATAACGGGAAAAGTATCGGGATCTATCAACTAGGAAACCATCGAGCGCGCGTGGGGGTAATGACAGGTCTTCCCTCTATTTATCTTAATAATCCTGAAGAACTAAAACGCTTTATTGAAACTCGAAATTACGCTTATATAATTATGCGTCAATCGGATTGGGAAAAGAACTTCCGTAGTCTTCCATTATCTATCACAGCAACGGATTTCGGTTGGAAAAAAGAATCTATAAGCAAAAGGGATGTAGAGTTACTCCTTCGAGATGGCCTAAAATATCACGCACAAAAATATTCCGAAAGTTATGTTTTACTGAAAACCAATAGCTATGATTAATCTATCGAACAATTGGAAGTTCCATATTAGAAAAATTATAAATAATATTTTCTTTGTTTTTTATTGACGTAAAATAAGCAATTTTTTGATTTGAATAAATCAAATAGAGCTCCCCTGGGAATTTATTTTTTAGTTCCTCAAATCTCGAAACTGGCGACAACCATGTTCCTTTTGGATTCTCATTCAGTTTTTGAATTAAAGTTTCCGCATCTTTAACTGGTGATTCTAAAAATCTTTCAGAATAGAAAGCCAATGCCTGCGTTGGGTTCCAAGGGCTAAACCCGTAGTTGAAAATTGGTTCTTTTGGCTTCGTATTTATGTTAACAAAGGGAGCAATATTTTTTATATCAGCATTATTTTGTTCAAGCGAAACTTTTATCTGAACCGGGGTCACATTTATAATCAAAGCAGTTGCCATAATAATCCCAATCATCCATGGTAATATCTTTTCTTTATGTAGATTGTTCAACCAACCAGACAAAGTATGCGCTGTTATAATTCCTAAAGCAGGGAAGATCATAAAAAGATATCGTAGAGTTTGGTTTCTACTGGTACTCAGAATCATAAATGGGATAGAAACCCACAAAAATAGAAACATTGACTGATAGTTTTTGCCTTTAAATGAATTTTTTGCATATACGAATATTCCTATTACTGTCACAGGGAACCAAGGCCAGTAGTTCCTCGCCATATCTTTTACATAACCAAATATATATAGCGTATCATTTAAAAAGAAATTGCTAGGAATAAGTTGCATATGCGATGACTTGAAATGTCTGTCTATGAACAAATCACCAAATGCCAACCAACTCATCAGATACCAACTGCAACCTACTATTATAGATAGAAGTACTCCTGCCAAAAAACTACAATCAATAATACTTTTCAAGCCGCCATGCCAAAATATAAATATAATCCCTATAATGATAGGGAAAAAACCGAGTAAACTTTTTGTCAAAATGGCGCATCCTGCCATCAATCCATATAATAAATAGAATTTTCTATTATCTAAACCTTTTAGCAAACAGTACATTGAAGCAGTAACGAAAAAGGCAAGTGTGATATCTAACATTGCTCGCCGTGATGAATCTAAAAATAAGCCTGGAAAAAGAAGCACAAAAGCAGACAAAAAAGATGTCCAGTTATCTTTATATAAATAATTACAAATCGAGTAGGTTAAAAAAATTGTCAAAGTACCAAAAATTGCTGAAGAAAAAACAGCGGCATATCCGGACACTCCAAAAACTTTATACGCAAGACCTGTCAACCAAAATGGCAAGGGAGGATTATCAAAAAATCTTGCTGTTCCATTCCATGTTACTATCCATAAGCTATCTGAATAAAAAATTTCTCTCGCCTTAATCGCATAATAAGCACCATCGAAGTTTGTAATTCCTCTATCCAGTTGACGCCCTAAAAAAATAAGTAACGCAGAAAAAACTAAAAATATAACTTGAAAACTTCTATCTGAAAGCAGTTTGGATAAAGGTTCCTTCAATTGTTAAATCCTTTCCTAAGTAAAACGCGCACATTCTATGAAATTTATGGACAGTTTCTGAAAAGTTAAGTAGTGAGGAAGGGGGAGTATAGAGCTACCACAATATAATTTCCTATAAATAGCTGTTCAAATAATCCCTATTCTTTTGATCAGTCTCAGAAGTAAAGAGGAACCCAAATGTTTCCAAACGCCAGATCAAAACCTCAGGGCCTTTTAAAAGGTGATGCCAGTATAAAAAAATATAGATTAGAGGCCTACGACTCATCCCCGATCGACAAAAAATAAAATCATACAACTGTTTTCGAGAGTGCCTAATAAGCTTCCAGTTACCTCGTTCTCTCAAAACACGCGTTAACTTAATGATATTAAAAAATAATTGAATCACTTTAAAATATCCCAATTAAATTATATCTTGCCGCAAACCTAACCTGCGAAATATTTTGTATTTTTTCTAAAAAAGCGTTTAAGATTGTAATAATATATCACATAGTTTTATAAGTAAAGGTTAGCTAAAAGATAGGCCAAGTATTTTTATATACGGCTATTCATAATAGGCATCAACGTAAAAAAAGGCGCGATGCGCTTCAATAAACATTGCAACCGAGCTTTAAAAAATCTGCATTGTACATTGTAATCAACCGCATCCTGCAGGTTCATTCCCTTAAAGTTTTTATGCTCCGCCTCAAAGACTCCTAAGCTTAATGCTGTCTTGCTAATAAAAATCTAACTACGCGATTAAAATCAATTAATACGGCTGATCCCTCAAAGAAAAATTTAGTTATGTTTTTTCTCTCACTTTAGCAACGGCAAGAATATTCTTACCAAAAATATACCGAAACCCAATAAAATCAAAAATTCGACTTACTCTATAAAACAATCGATCATAAATAAAAAGAACTAAAGGGCTAGCTACATGATAGTTCGCTGCTTTTTCATCGTTTAATTTGGTAGATGCTCTATGTCTAAGTATGCGTGCTGCAAAGGAAGCAAAAAAACCTAATGAATCGACATAAAAAACTTTTGTCACATCAAACCCTGCGACATCTAACTTTGAAAGCAATTCTTTCTTATTATAGCGTCTGTGATGTCCAACTGAATTATCCCATGAAGAATAAAGACACTGAAAAGCAGGGACATAAACCACAAGGTTTGATTTTGGCTTCATAACCAACCTAATTTGTTTAAGTGCACGGACGTCATCCTCGATATGTTCAAGCACATTTGAAGTATAAACGCCATCAAACAACTCATCTACTTGCTGCATGTTGTCATAACACTTAAAACCTCTATCAACGAGAACACGTTTTAAATTGGGGTCAATTTCTAAACATTTTGGCTCTAGGCCCTTTGTCGTTTTAAAGTAGGTAGCTAGGGTTCCAATACCGGCACCAAACTCCAATAAATTTACTTTATCTGAAAAATTTTTAGCAATTTTCTTCGCTATCGACGAATTATAGACAAGCATGCGCCTTTCTGTATTTATTAAACTTTGCTGTAAATTCATAAATTCTTTAATATGCAAAGTAACCATCCTTATGGTTTATTTTTAAATTATCTACCTACCAGTTATGGAATTAATACTGTAATAAGAGTACGCTATAAAATTGCAAATTACCCCTAAGCCTTTCCCTTTTTGACGTTTATTTATAGAAAGAACGGATCTACAAATTTGGAGAAAACCTAGCCGAACAATTACAAACTTCATGTTAACGAGAAACTAAAGTGGACTCGGCTTAAAATCATCATGACCTATAAGTCAAGATGAAGCGCCTACACCGAATTGCGTAACTTTTTTATCAGGGGATTTTATTTCCAACGCAGTATGATCTTCTATAGCTATATCAACTGGTTTGATGTCTAGTGCAACGTGGTTTTTAATAATAATCCAATTACAAAATCGTTTAAACAAGAATTTAAAATGACTAAAACTTTTAACACCTAAAATATTTCTAACCAATATGCTTGGTCTCAAATAAAACTTCAAAAATGCTTTTCTTTTTATTTCAAGCAAGTCTTCCCTGCTAATACCTTTTGGCGTGTAAGGAGCACCCATCATGTAAAAATTATCCCAATCAACATTTTTAATTTCACCTGCTTCCTCTAGCTTATGATAGCTTTCAGTTCCCGGGAGAGGCAAATATGTGAAATAATTTGCTCTCAATAAAGGTAATTTTAATGATAGTGCGATCGTATCCTTTATTGTTTCCATGGTTTCTCCTGGGTATCCTAGGATAAAAAATGCTGCAATATCAAAACCATGCTTTTTAATCAGATTAACATCACGGTGGACTTTATGTACCTTTGTTCCTTTTTTCATATCTTTCAAAATTTCGTTATTTCCCGACTCAACTGCTATGCTTACCAAATAAAGCCCTGCTTCTTTCAACAAAGCTAGCAATTCATCATCCAAATAATCCATCCTTATACCGTTAGGCATAGCAATACTTATATCAAGGTTCAGCTCAATGATTCCCCTAACAATAGTTTTTGCGTATTCAATATCCTGGGTAAAATTGTCATCAACAATATGAATTTCTCTGATTCCATATGTGTGATATAGGAGAGATATATTTCTTAAAACATATTCTTTTGAGTGATGTCTTAATTTTTTTCCAGACAAAATAGGAGCTGCGCAAAATGTACACGAATAAGGGCAGCCTCTTGTGGTTATAATAGGTGCAATTGGAAAGCTATTAAAAAACGCTCCGTGTTGGGCTTCTGGGTATAACTCTGGTCTAATCAGATCCCAAGCAGGGTCCCCCAATTGATCCAAGTCATCTTCCATTTCCTGAGGGTTGACAACGAATTCTTCACCATTTTTCCAGATCAAACCAGGGACATTCGAATAATCAGGCGAGTCTGCGTTACTATTTAAGATATCTACAAAGGTAGGGAAACCAATTTCTGCCTCTCCTGCAAAAGCAAAATCTAAATTATCTCTAAGATTTTCAAAACCTCGAACCGGGTCACTAGAAACATGCGATCCCCCGACTACAGTAATAATATTGGGGTCCCATGTCTTAATTACTTTTAAAAGCTTTCGAACGTTCCCTACATCAAAGGTATAACATTGAATCCCTATCAAGTCAGGGCGATATTTTCCCAGCACCTTCTCAGCAAACTCTGCTGAAGTTAAGCCATCTTTTATGCAATCTAATATTTTAACTTCATGGCGTGATCTAATTCCTTGAGCTAAGTAGGCCAGACCCAATGAGGGTTGGATATGATCACTTAAATTATTAGGTTTAACTAACAAAACCCGCATTAGATAACTCCAGTTCGTAATTATGAGGATTAAGGATACATTTTTTTTATACCTAACACAACACTCATCAAAATGATCCTTTTTATCGCAACTAATTGTTTTGCATATTTATCTTAGTATCGGTCAACTTAAAATTTTCTTTATTTACCTTAGTGTGGTCTAGTTCAAAGTTTTGACCAATTTTTATTCGTTCATGCTTTGAACTAGAATAGCCCCAAAGCTGAAAAACCTTTGTTTTGGGAGAAATATTAATCATAGGAATCTTTATAGACCAAGGAATTTTTAAAGAACCAGATTTAATCTGAAGCAGACTAATATCATTAGCAGCAACAGCTATAGGTAGACTGTGGCCAACTGAAGTAACGTATAAAGTATCAATATTATAAATATTTTTTAGTTCTAGAATTCCGTTTAGAAAAACAACTGCCCCAGAATTATTATATACAAAATTTTCAATCTTATTTTTAATATCTAATTCGGTAAGTTTTGCCCCAACCATTCCCCGAGAAGAGCCTTTCCAAAACCAATGATTCCCTACTAACTTATAAGGTCTATAGTTCTGGTAAACAAAATCATAAACCTCTGAGTTTGCATGAAAAGTAACAAGCCCTCTATTTGAATTATAGTTTGAAAATAAAATTACTCGAGGACGCTTATTTCTCAATGAATTAATAATTTCATAACTTCCTTCTTTGGATAGGGCCCATTGCAGCATATGGTATCTTGAGCAACTTGGTTTTTTGAAATAGTAATACCAAACACCTTCAGAGTTTAGTGTATAAAAACATTCCATATCTTTAACTTCAGGACGCATTTCCTTTACCGCATCAAGGTAGCTATACTTTCGCTTAGCGATTAAGAAGTCATCGTCAGCTGATATATATTTCCAATATGGCTTTACATGGCGAAAGGCTTCTTTGGGATGCATATTCATAGCAAGCATCGTAACTAGGACAAGGACCCAAATCGTTGTATGAAATTTATAAGATTGAACAATAAAAATGCTAAATTTAGTCAACTTACCTAGCCAACGAGAAGTAAAAGCAAATAAAAGTAAAAGACTTGGAGATGCTATTTCTCTAAAGTGGCCTTTGTCACTCAAGTCTAGAGCTGCTTTTAAAACTAAAGTAGATAAGAATAACAGAATAATAATATGCGTATTTTCCTGGACAAAACTTCGGTAGTTTTTGGATTCTTTAAAATCCACTATAAGTTGGACACTGCAAATAATTAAAATTCCTATTACTAGCTGAGGAACCCAAAGGTAGTGCTCATTGGCATCACTTAGAAGTGGTGCTGAAAATCGAGGAGGATAGTTTTCTATTATATACAAAAACATCTTTCCAACCTCTAATAACTGATCCAAACCCAACGCTAAAAAAATAATAACCCCTGAGGAAATAACCCCTATTAAAGAACCCATCAATAGTAATTTAAATTCTTTATAAAAAAACAATAGGACTGCGAATAGAATAAAGATAACGCAAAATATTGGCCCGTACTTCATAGAATACAAAGGGCCTAGTGGAATTGAAATGCCGACAAGAAGAGATACTACTAAAATAAATTTTCGAGAAGGATGTGACTGAGTAAGTTCCCGAAAAAGATGAAGAACCAAACCTAATTGAAAAAAAAAGAAGCCCTGCTGGTAGTTCAATGCGAAAAATGAGCCATTCCCAAGAATAAAAATCACACTGAATAAAATAAATTGTAATTTAAAAAGAATTTTGTTTTTATTTTCAGTTGTGAACTTCACTATCTCCCAGATTACCCAAATCACGCCAAGCCAAGACATAAGGTGCTGAAGAGTAAACAAAATCCTAAACCCCATTAATGAATGGTTTTCTGGAGCAATTAAATAAGCAAAATAAGATGTCAAAACCTCAAGAAAATACCCATGAATAATAAACATATGCTTAAGTGCTTCATTATTTCCCAGAAAGGTATAGAGAAAAGCAACCTTTTCCCCTTCATGATAGGTATCAAAAGGAGAGTGGAAAGGATTTTTGTCCTCCACTAAGTTGCGGAAAAATCCATGCTCCATTAGATTAAAAATCCAAAAAACAACAATTCCAACAACAAGCACCGTCTCTTTATTTTTTTCTAGAATAAAAAATGCTTTCTTAACCCTCTCCAGAGACTGATCATAAAAACTGTCAATTTTTTTAAAACTTGATCGATACAAAAACAAAGAGGCAATGCTGGGGATCAGAAATAGAATAATAAATTGAACATAATTTACTGTCGAGTAGTCGTAAGCAAAAAAGTTGTTATAGTGAGGCCTGGAGGGTGGATTCATATACCAAACTAGTTTCATAGCTAGATAAGAAACAAGTACTAGTCCAAAAATAAGTGTAAGCATACGCTTTACGTCCATTTATCTCTTAACTCCTATTATTTAAAATAAATTATTCAACTGAGAAATTTTCGATATCGTAACACATTTACTTTTTGGTGAAACCATTAGAAAAATTTTCGGTAAGAAGATATTAAAACAGCCGATACTGAACTATGGAAAGAAATAGCCTCTTTAATTAAGTGGCTGACTGTATAGTTTTTAGGAGAGCATTTCTTGAGTATGATTAATTTGCCAAGTAAATTCCGTTTTAAATTCATTAAAAAGACAGTTAAAAACCTATTTAAGCCTATAATTTCTTTTGATGACAAGCAATTAGATATTATAATACAGGGTCCTGGCTGTCGTAAAAGAAATTATGATTGGTGTGATCTTCCCGATAGCAGAATTGCGGGCTAAAATTTAAGACTTAAATAATTAAGATAGACTAGAAAATTCTATGAGGTGGTTGTGGCACTAACAAAAGAAAAAATAAACGAAACAGAAATGGTAAATTTAACCAGTTTAAACTCGGCCAATAAAAGTAAAGTTGTTTTACTTCGGACACCAATGGTTGTTCCTAAATGGTCACATGCTTTTTCAATATGTCCTCCATTGGGAATGGCATATGTGGCCGCATCTTTGCGCCAATCCGGTTACGGCGTCAGGTGTATTGATTCACTAGGAGAAGCTCCTTTTCAAAAAATTATTTGTGAAAATAATAGCAACTTTATAAATTTTGGATTATCAACTGAACAAATCATTGAAAATTTAGGTTCCGAAGACTTTAATGTATTGTTTGTTTCGTTGATGTTTTCGCATGACTGGCCTATGACTAAAGGTATTATCAAATCAGTAAAAAAATCATTTCCAGACATACTATTAGTTTGCGGTGGCGAGCATATTAGTGCTTGTCCAGAATTTTGCATGAAAGAATGCCTAGAAATAGATATTTGTGTTTTAGGAGAAGGTGAAGAAACAGGTGTCGATATTGTAAAAACTGCTGAGCAAAACAAATCATTTGCTGATGTTAAGGGTATTGTCTTTAGATCTGATGGGAAAATCACAACAAACCCGAACCGTGCGCGGATTAATAAGTTGGAGGATATACCTAGACCTGCGTGGGACTTGTTCCCATTAGAAAATTATTTAAAAAATAGCTTTGGATATGGCGTTAACCCAGGCAGGTCGATGCCAATGCTAGTCTCTAGAGGCTGCCCATATGAATGCACATTTTGTTCAAGCCCCCAAATGTGGACTACTAAATGGCAAGCTAGAGAAGTGGACTGGGTCCTTGATGAAATGCAGTTTTATATTGATAAGTATAAAGCACAAAATTTTGATTTTTATGATCTAACCACAGTGGTAAGAAAAGATTGGATTGTTGAGTTTTGTCAAAAATTAATTAAAAAAAAATGGAACATTACATGGCAAATGCCTGCAGGAACTCGATCTGAAGCACTAGATGACGAAGCTCTAGAGTTGATGATTTTGTCTGGTCAAAGAAATATTTCTTACGCCCCAGAATCTGGCTCTATAACGACTTTGGAAAAAATCAAGAAAAAAATCAAGCTCGATACAATGAAAAAATCATTAGGTAGTGCCTTATCAAAAGGCATGAATGTGAAACTAAATTTGATTATGGGATTCCCAAATGAAACAAATAAGGAAATATTTCAAACCCTTAATTTTATGAAGGATGCTGCAGTTTTGGGAGTTCACGACGTATATGTTGCTTGCTTCTCGCCCTATCCAGGGTCAGAATTATTTGACCAGTTACATGATAATAGTCAGATTGCCAAAATGAATGATGAATACTTTCTTAATCTAACAAGCTACAGTGATATGCGCCATTCTTACTCATATTCACCCTATTTGAGTGATCGCATGTTAACTTTTTATCGTTTAGGTGGCATGTTAATGTTTTATATTATTAGCTTTACGCTTCATCCAAAGCGGATATTTCGTGTACTGGCGAATGTGAAAAATAAAAAAGAAGAGTCTAGATTGGATATGGCACTTATTCAACTGATTGGACGTTTCAAGGGAACTAAGGAGGCAGGTCTATAAAGGAAAGTAATATGGCGCGGGGAAAGCCATCTAATCCAGAAGTTAAGAGTTTTATACCACTCTCAAATTATTTCTGGTCAACTACTAAAAAAACGAAAACGAAAAATAAACCATAGCGCGGCGACTCCATCCTTCCAATCTATTTTTTTACCTTCCTCATATCCTCGACCACTATATGAAATGGGGACCTCATATACTCGAAATGAGTGACGAGCGACTTTACTAGTGAACTCCGGTTCAAAACCAAAGCGGTTGCATTTTAGAGTAAAAGCATCAAGAACTTCTCTTCTAAAAATCTTGTAACCGGTTTCCATATCTGTGAGGCATAAATTGGTACACATATTGGATATTGTAGTTAAAATCTTATTGCCCACGTAGTGCCAGAAGAAAAATACCCGATGAGTTCCTCCTAGAAAACGAGAACCATAGACGACATCTGCACGACCATCGAGAATTGGTTTTATTAGTTGAGGATACTCTTTCGGATCATATTCCAGATCACCATCCTGAACGATTATAATTTCACCTTCTGCCTTCTCAAACCCAGCACGTAAAGCACTTCCTTTCCCTGCATTTTTAGATTGGTAGATTACTTTAAACCTTTCCTGTCCTTCATATTTTTTGAGCAAGTCTCGAGTACCGTCAGTGGAAGCATCATCGATGATTATGATTTCCTTCTCTAAATTCACTGCCTCTACTCGAGAAACTAACTCACTTAAAGTTTTTTTTTCATTATAAACAGGGATAACAATTGATAGTTTCAAAATAAAGCCCTCGGAAATGATTCAAACGAATGGAACAACAGAGTTTTCAAAATTGAATAAGACTACACCAATAAAAAAAGTAAAATTAGGTCGTGTCTGACTTAATTCCGATTTATAAAAATTAAATCAATCCAACTATTTTCAAAGACCCCTAGCTAGCTTTCAATTGAATTCTTACCTAAAAATAGAAATTAAGTCGGTATCAAGTAAAAAGACTCGAATTGATTAATAATACTCAAAGATAAGTTTTCATCCTAATTAACTATCACCTCTTAAAGCATAAAGTGAATGTTTTTTTAAATCACGTTACACTTTAGACTATATTATATTCACAAGACAACTTTTAAAATGTTCTAAATGAAACAAGTGTTTTCGTTTTAACTATTGATCAGGTGCCACAAGATGAACCCAAAAATATTAGACTTTTTTTCTAAAAATGAAATTCAACCTGACTCAAACCTCGTACTAAAGCACCTACGCGTACTAAAAGAAATGGTCCGTATAGATAGTCGTAGCTTCAGCGTCAATGAGTTTGAAGGAGATCGAAAAACTCCTTCTGACATGAAGGAAATATTAGGCTGCGCTAGTAAATATCTTCAACAAATAGGATTTAAGAATATAAAAATTAATACACCACCTGAAAAGGCTATCAACGCTACTCCCATATTGCTAGCTGAACTTTCAGTTTCACCAAGCAAACCTACTCTTCTTTTTTATGCGCATCTGGATAAGCAACCTTACATGGATGATGATAAGTTCAAAAAATGGAGCGGAATTGCACCTACCGAACTAACTTGGAACCGAGATAATACAAGAGCCTATGGTAGAGGTGCCGCTGATGATCTGAGTGGTGTCATCTCAATAGGAATGGCGGTTGATGCTCTCTTAAGAGCTATCGAAACCAACCCAGAAAACCTTTCTAAAAATAAACTCCAAGCATTACCCTGTAATATAAAAATTCTTTACGAAACTGAGGAAGAGTGTGGATCTCACTCTTTAACTGAACAAATTTCACAGAATCAAAGATTTTTTAATGATATCGATTGTGTGGTCATTACTGATGTAATTAACCCTGCCACCGGCTACCCAGGGCTCACTACATCACTTCGAGGTATTACACAGTTAGAGGTCTCTGTTGACCCCAGTCCCGCAGCGATCCTAGATCCCCAAACAGCCCTGTATAAACTATTAGCTACATTGATAAAGGAGGATCACTCTCTGGCTATCGATTTAATCGTTGACGCCGATATACTTATAACCGAAGAGGAAAGAATAGGACTTTCACATGTCCCAACAACTATTAACTTATTAAGAGATTCAGCGGGTTTACTACCAGAAACTAGCCTTACCGTTTCAGCTGAAGTAACGTCTATATTGGAAGCCCAACTCAGAAAGTCTGCCGTCAATGTCAGGCCAGGGCAACGGGTTTCGGGCAGCATTATTTTTGGGCGCGCTGGAGCCAGAATTCGTTTTCATTCATGCTCCAATCCCGAGGCACTTCAATTAAAGCTACTAGAGTTTTTTAAAAAAAATAACCCATTTAATCTCAAAATAACCTTACGAAGATTTGCAGAGGACTCGAAATTTACTTCATTCGACTTGATTTTAGTATCATCAAACAAAGACCCGCACTCTGGGGTAAATGGGGGGCCCTTTCCAGTGGCAGAATTACAGTTGGCTCGTATGATTGACCAGTTAATAAAAAGTGACGGCTCTCTTTCGCCTGAAATTCAAAAAATTTGTAGCACAACTTTCAAAAAAACAGTAATTGAAACCAGTTCCCTGTTGGTAGAGGAAGACGGAACAACAAAAATCTTTGATGACCCTAGCGCTAGAGCCATAGTGGAAATCCGCCTCGCGCCAGGAAATCAGGAAAAAAAAGCTGGAATTGCTCTCAAAAAATACTTACAAAAAAAACTACCTAAAGATTACAACATGCAAATTAAATTCGATAGAGGAGCTAACCCCTGGATCACGCCTATAACACATCCCGTATTCCCAATCACGTTGGAAGCCTTAGAAATGGGATATAATCGCAAGCCATGTATTTTTGGCTGTGGGGGCTCAATACCTTTTGTCGCCAAGCTAACTGAAGCCATACCTGGAGCTCAGCCCATATGCCTTGGACCCTATGACCCTGAATCTCGTATGCACGAACCCGGAGAAAGTCTTTCGCTAATCGACTTATTAGGTTGCACAAGATCTATCCTTCACCTAATAGCTAGAATAAATAAAGCATATTAAATCTACACCTATTTAGCTTTCATTTTTTATTTTCAACAGGCCCTACAATAGTTTTATTTCTTCCACTCTTCTTTGCTTTATAGAGCGCTTGATCTGCCACGGCTACTAACTGTTCGGTATTTTTCATAGACTCTTTATTTAACTCAGCAATGCCACAGCTTGCAGTCACAGAAAAATTAGATTCCTTTCCAGTAAAGCTCATATTCATCATTTCTTCTCTCACACGCTCGGCGATATTAAAAGCACCCTGAGCATCCGACTGAGGAAGAATCATTAAAAACTCTTCTCCTCCATACCTAGCTGCAATGTCATTAGAACGACAAAATTTTTTCAACAAAAAGGCAACGGCTATGAGAATCTCATCTCCTTTTTGGTGACCATAAGTATCATTTACATCTTTAAAGTTGTCCACGTCTAAAAGAATCACTGATAACGGAGAATTGTACCGCGTACTCCGTTCGAACTCACTTAGCAAAGATTTCTCCATATCTTGGCGGTTTGAAATTCCTGTCAATCCATCGGTCACCGCTAAATTCTTTGTCTGTTCATATAAAACTGCGTTACTGATCGACAGCGCGATAAATTCAGATAGGTTTAAAATAAAGTCTAGGTCGCTAACGTCGAATGGATCTTGGTCTACATCATTAATATTTAACACACCCACTATTTCTTTTTCGATCATTAGAGGAATTGATACAAAATAACCCTTTTTAAAAAGTGGATTGTCTGCTCCCCGGTAATACGAAGAAGTAGAAAAATTCTGCTCTCGGATATATTGACCACGTAAGATAGCAGCTTCCATGATTGGGGAACTCGATAAAGAAATTGAAAAAAAACTCTCTATCTCTGGGTGGTTGTGGCACATCAAATTCAATTTTCGTTTGTCCTTGTCGTAAAGGAATAATGTGAAATAGTCTATCGCGAAGACTGAAGGGAGACGGCTAATAAGCACTGAGGAGATCTCATCCAAGCTTAATAAACTTATAGCCCTATGAAGGTCAATAAGTTCCTGATAACGAGGATGACCCAATTTATTTTTGCTCATTGATAGAACCCCATTTTAGAAGGCAGATAAAGAACGTCGTGATCTCTTCAAAAAATCCACCAAAATTGTCAAAAAAATGACAAAGATCATTCTCTTAATCAACTATTGTGTTTTTATTAATTATGAAAATACCCCTAACTCTATTTTTTTTATGGCCTTGACTGTAATCTCTACAACTCCCTAAAGAAGTATTTCACAACTGGTATAAAAATTGCTCTACTATAATGACAATTGGCAACTCATACTCTTATAGTAAGATATCATGAATCTTGTTAAAAAAAATAGATCAATCATATCTCTGTTTCTTGCTTCGATAGTTTTTTTCATTATTAGTGGAGAAAAAGCCCACGGACAAGAACACGCCGTGGGAGAGCCCACTAAAGCAAAACAAATCAATAAGATTCGAATTGGCCCACATCCAAAATACACACGCCTGCTTTTGGATATTTCGGGACCCGTGCAGTACGAAGTAAATGCTAATTTTTCAGAAAAAAAAATTAACCTTATTTTTGATAGCACTTCAGTAACGCCAAAAGTACAATCGAAAAAATATCGAGATAAAAATCTTGCTGCAATTGACGTTCAGTCCAATGAAGGGGGAATTACCTTAACTCTTCATTTAATCAATTCAAATACTCGTTTTTTTCACCATAAAAATACTTCTACCTCCCAGATAGTTCTAGATCTAAAGGGAACTACCAAGCCATTTCTCAAAACCAAAATTGGCAAGGAAAAGCAAAAAAAAACAAAAACAAAACCAGAAAAAATCAAAGTAGCAAAAATGAAAGGCTTGTCTCCCGGACAGGTAAAAGAAGTAGTTTTAAAGAATGAAAAAGAAAAAAAAGATAATGGCTGGGAACAATATCAGAAAGCTTTAAAAGTTTATCAAGAAAGGAAGCTTGAGGATTACACAATTAAAGTTGAAAGCGAACCTGATCCAGAAACGGGGGAAACTGAAGAAATAGATAAAATTGAACCTGGAGCGATTTCATTATTTAGAAAGTACGCTAAAGACTATCCAAATAGTTCTCTTTTACCGAATATACTTTACCTACTTGCCGAAGCTGAGTTTCGAGTTGCATGGAAGCAAAAACACCCGAACTATGAAAAAGCTTTAGCTGCTTATAAGCATGCCACTAGAAAGTTTCCTAAGTCTCGCTTTTCTGATCATGCTCTCTATAAAATAGGCAATATCTTTGAGGAAATAGGCTATTCACTCGAAGCTAGAGTTTTGTATAACGAAGGTATCAATGGTAATAAAAAAAGTCTTTATAATACTGCACGCAAAAACAGTCTAGCCAATATGCTTTTAAAAGAAAAGCGCTATGACGATGCTTATAAAGCATTTCAAAAAATCCTAAAAAAATCTCCAAAATCTAACGAAGCTCAGTTGGCGATTATCACAATCGCTAACGAATATTTCAATCAAAAAGATTTTATCCGTGCACTAGATATCTATAATGAGGCTGTAAGGAGATGGCCCTCAGTAGTAAATAAAACACCGCTAATTTATAGCAATATGGGAGAAATTTATTTCAAAAAAAGAGACTACCAAAAGGCTAGAAAGTTTTATTTCAATATGGTTAACATGGACCCTGCAAATAAAGAAGCGCATAGAGCTCTTAACCGTATTGGAGACCTTTATCTTATTCAAGGCAGAGAAATGGAAGCACTTTCAGTCTACGATCAGTCAGCTAAGCTTGATCCCGAAAATCGAGAGTCTCAATATGGGAAAATTCGTATGGCAGATATTGGGGTTCGTTATCCCAGGCTACCAGTAAATGAAGCGATTTTAGACGTTAATACTTATTTCAAACCACTAAAAGCTTATAACGAAATCTTGGAATCAGCCAAAGATATAGATATTCTAAGCGAAGTTACCATGAGCAAGGCAATAGCTTTATTAAAAGAACAAAACTATCTTGAAGCGATTCAAGAGTTTAAAAAATTATTACCATTAGGTGAGGAGTCTAAGTTTTATCGTGATGCGACAAAATATATACACCAAGCTTTAGTATTCTTGGTAGATGGTTATGCAAAACAAGGGGGCGTTTTACCAATTCTTTATTCTTACACTGATTATGCTAGTCTTTCTATTGGAAAGATCAAAAGCTTAAAAACACTCTTACAAGTAGGGGAAGCCTATCAATCCTTGGGTATGCTACCCGAGGCTGTCCGGCTGTATGAAAAGGTAAAACAGTTAGATACTAGCAAGATGTATAATGATAAAATTTTCCTTAACCTAGGGCAAATTCATTATGAAAGGGGAAATTACAGTGAAGCCGAGTTTGTAGCACGTAGCTTTCTAAAAAACTTTCCACGCAGTCAAAAAACCCGTGAAGCCATGAAACTATTAGCTAAATCATTGAATGGACGACAAAAGCATGACGACGCTCTAGAAATTTATCAAAATATCCTAGAAAAATTTAAAAAATCTCCTGCAGAAATTCATTACCTTATGGCCACTTTGGAAGCGGGTCGTAACCAAAATACACAAGCAATAACCGCTTACGAAAAGACTATCGACACCTTTGATCGTACTCAAAAGATAGTCCCAGATTATTTAAGAGAAGCTCATTACAAACTTGCAAACTCACTTTACCAAGAAGGTAAATACACCGAAAGCATAGATGCATTCGACGCAGCTATTAAATTATTTCCTAAGCACCCACACAGAAACTGGTCGGAATTTATATCAGCCGATGCACTCAAGAAAATTAAAAGTAATCAAAAAGCAACCGACCAGCTTAACCAATTAATTAAATCTAATCCAAAAAATGAGCTGATAAAAAAAGCCGCCCAATCACAACTTAAGGTAATGGAGTGGGAAAAAGAAAACACAAACCCCCTTTAAAGAACTTTTACGATCTTCTATAATGAGAATTAATATTGTTCTTCTAGACTCATCAACTTTCCTATGAAAAACCCTCGTTCAGAAAAAAGTAGCCCTAGAGAAATTGCGATTCTTAATCAAGCATTTCAATCCTTCAATGAAGCTACGCAACAATTACAAAACTCTTATGATGTACTTAATGAGGCTTTAGAAACAAACAAAAACTACCTGCATAATATTATGGAAAGTCTTCCCACAGGTGTAATCGTAGTTGATCAAAATAATGCTATTAATACATTCAATAAAACTGCAGGCGCAATAACAGGCCTCGACCCAGAAACTTGCATTAACAAACAACTAAGTGAAGTCTTCACAACAGACCTTTTTGAAAAAATAGTTGGTCGAACAACCAAAGAAAAACAAAAGTCTCCCGTGATTGAAAGAGAAATCGAAACTCCTCATCATGGTAATATTTATACGCGTATTTCAACCTCTCCTGTTTTAGATAAAAAAAATAAGCAGATTGGGACAGTTCTCAATATAGAGGACATAACAGAGTTGCGCCGTCTGGGAGAAGAAGCCCAGCGCAACCGTCGCCTTAGAGCAACCGGAGAAATGGCCGCGGGTATAGCCCACGAAATAAGAAATCCATTGGGAAGCATTGAATTATTTTCATCACTACTTAAAAAAGATCTTAGTGAGGACCCCGATAAAAAACAAATTGTTGAACATATATCGGCCAGCGTGAAAAACATGGATAGAATTATTTCAAGTTTACTACTATTTGCAAAGTCTCCTCGACCGTCCCAACAACTATGCGATCTAAATGAACTGCTTAAAGACTTACTCAAAGACTCTTCTGCTATCCTGATCCCTCAAGGAATTAACACTATTTTTAGCTTTAGCGATAATGCCATTGCCAATGGCGACTCACATCTTCTTAAACAAGTTTTTATAAATCTCATCCGAAATGCTATCCAGGCTATGCCTGAGGGCGGTGACCTGACAATCACAACACAAAAAAGTCCCGACTTTGAAAAATCATCTGATCAACTTAACTATAGTCGACAATTTATAAAGGTTACTTTTGCTGATCAAGGTAAAGGTATTTCGGAGGAAAATCGAGCGAGTATTTTTAATCCTTTTTTTACAACAAAAGACCATGGAACGGGACTCGGCTTATCAATTTCTCATAACATTATAAAAGCTCACCAGGGGACTATTGATGTAGAAAACAAAGCGGGCAAAGGAGCCCAATTTATTCTTAAAATTCCATGTTGGGACCACGACCTTGACAACAAATAATTCTTCTAAAAATATTTTAGTCGTCGATGATGAAGTCGAAATGAGAATAGCACTCGAAACAACCCTAAAAAGGGAAGGCCATAGCATTACCATAGCTGAAAATGGCAAACAAGCCTTAGAAAAGTTGGAGGAAGATACTTTTGATTTAGTATTGACAGACGTAAAAATGCCCAAAATTAATGGCGTCGAGTTATTAAAGGCTCTTAAAAAAAAATCATCGCAAACAGTAGCCATTATGATGACGGCTTATGGTGATATTGATAATGCTGTTGAAACTATTAAGGCAGGCGCTTTTGATTATCTACTCAAACCATTTTCTGCAGAAATTCTTATAGCTACTGTAAATAGAGCTTTTATGGACAGTACTTCTACAAAAAACGTACTTGTTCACCCTACACCTACAATAAGTAAAACTCCTAATCGTGAACGACGAATAATAACTCAAAATAAGAAAATGCTGGAGCTAATTAAGTTTGTTGAAAATATTTCATACAGCAAGTCAACCGTCCTAATTATGGGCGATACCGGAACTGGCAAAGAAATGTTTGCTCGCTATATTCACCAGATGAGCCCCCGTGCACAAAAACCATTTATGGCAGTAAATTGTGCTGCTCTTCCTGAAGGTCTTCTTGAAACCGAATTATTTGGACACGAAAAAGGAGCTTTTACTGGAGCAATAGAACGCAAAGATGGGAAATTTGAACTAGCTAATAAAGGAACTTTGTTGCTGGATGAGGTCACTGAAATGAGCTTACCCCTTCAAGCTAAATTATTACGCGTTTTACAAGAACATGAAATAGACAAAGTTGGCGGGAGCAAGTCGGTCCCTGTTGATGTCCGTGTTGTCGCCACAACGAACAGAGACATCAAAGAGCGCATCAGAGAAAATCAATTCCGCGAAGATTTATATTATCGCTTGAATGTAATTCCCCTGAAACTAATTCCTCTAAGAGATAGAATTGATGACATTCAGACGCTAGCCGAGCATTTTATCGAAAAACACACTGCTGATCTAAATAAAAATATCTCCCACATTGCGACAGAAACTATCGAACTACTTAAAAAATACAGCTGGCCCGGCAACGTGCGAGAACTAGAAAATATAATTGAAAGAGCAACTCTCATGTGCCATGAAAATACTCTACTCCCCTCTCACCTTTTCTTTGATGAAGAAGAAATAAAAATCGAAACCCGTCCTCTCGAAACATTTAAAGGAACAATACACGATATGGAAAAAGAACTTATCACCCAAACTCTAGAAGAGGTCAATGGAAACAAAACAAAAGCTGCCGAAAATTTAGGCATCAGCATACGTACTCTTCGCAATAAACTAGCCTCTTACAAGAACCCCTTAAAAAGCTAAACAATGCTATATTTGTCTTGACCTGTCAAATAAATGACATGCTTTGCCTCCCCCCAATCCAAAATAATCGCACTTAAAAAAATATTCTCCACCTCAAAAAAAAATAAGCCTTTAAAAGCAATAGTTTAATAAAGTTTCTAAAAGTACGTATAAAAAAACCCTTACCTAATTTTGGTATGGTTATTGCTTTATTAAAACGTATACAAAGTGCAATGTTCATTAAGAGGCACAAATTAATCACCTACTTGGAAGGTAGAAGGCAATGGATTTTTTAACATCAATGAAAATCAGTTCATCTGGATTGAACGTTCAACGCAAACTTATGGAAACGGTTTCTAGTAATCTCGCAAATATCGAAACCACACGTACACCAGAAGGAGGTCCTTACAGACGCAAAGAACTCGTTGTCACAGCACAACCATTTGAAAATAGTCTCAATGAAGCATTGAAGTCTGAACTTGGAGAAAATGTTTTGCAATCTATGATTACAGAAATCATAGAAGACCAAAGTGAGCCTCGGTTAGTATTTAATCCCAATCACCCCGATGCCAATGAAGCAGGTTATGTAGCAATGCCTAATGTTGATCTGATGACAGAAATGGTAAACCTTGTAACAAGTACAAGGGGATTCGAGGCAAACGTCACTGCTATGAATGCTACTAAGTCAATGGCTCAACGAGCTATCGAACTTGGAAGATAAAATAATTAAAAAAACTCTAACAAAAAAATATCATGAATCCAATACAGACAATTTTTAGCCAACTTAGCGAACGTTTTACAAGTCTATCACAAGGACAAAAGGTAGCCGCTCTCGTTCTCGCTACAGTAATCATCGGCTCTATTCTTTCCATGTCATTTTGGATTAAAACACCCGATCTGCAATTATTATATGCAAACCTCAGTGAAAAAGATGCCGCAGCTATTGTTGATAATTTAAAATCTCAAAAAATTCCTTACGAGTTGTCAAATCAAGGAAAAACTATCCGTGTCCCATCAAACCAAGTACATGAAATTCGCTTAAAAATGGCGAGTGAAGGCCTCCCAGAAGGAAGCGATGTTGGACTTGAGATATTTGATAAAACGTCATTGGGAATGACTGATTTTATTCAAAAGTTAAATTATCAACGTGCACTTCAAGGAGAACTCTCCCGAACTATTCAAACATTGAATTCAGTAGATAGCGCACGTGTACATTTGGTTATCCCAAAACAAACTTTATTTCTAAGAGAAAAACCCAAAGGAAAAGCATCTGTTACTATCAAAACCAAAGCTGGGAGATCTTTAAACGAGAAACAAGTCCAAGGAATAATCCATTTGGTTTCTTCTAGTGTTGAGGGAATCACGGCAGATAATGTAGCTGTTGTAGATGTAAAAGGAAATTTACTTAGCGGAGCTCAAGAGGGGAGCGCTAGCGCTGCGCGTTCATCTTCCAACTATCAACATAAACGCCAAGTCGAAAAAGAGCTTGAAAAAAATATCATAGTCATGCTTGAAGATGCTCTAGGCCAAGGAATGGTTATTTCTCGCGTAACAGCCGACTTGGATTTTGAGAAAAATGATCAGACAGAAGAAATTTATGACCCAGAGTCACAAGTTGTTCGTAGTCAACAGACTGCCTCAGAATCAGTTGTTGGTGCAACTCCTACAGGAGGGGTTATAGGTGTTCAAGCGCAATTACCTGCTGGACAAAATGAAGGTGGAACTGGAACATCAGGGCAACCCTCTAAACGAGATAAAAATAATTCAGTTCTCAATTATGAAATCAATAAAATTACCCGTGTGGTTTCTAAACCTACTGGTTTAGTAAAAAAACTATCTGTAGCTGTAATGATAAATGGAGTAATGGCAGAAAACGACGATGGAGAAGAAGAATATAAACCAAGAACACAAGAAGAAATGGATAAGTATTTGCAAATCGTACAGTCCGCTGTTGGGTATAATCAGGAACGTGGCGACCAAATTAAAGTTGAAAATATCCAATTCGATCGTAGCGTTGAACTTCAACGGTTAAAAGAGCTTGAACGGGAAAAACAGATTGACCTTGCCTTTCAAGTTGGAAAATATATCCTAGGACTTGTATTTGTTATACTTTTTTATACAAGGGCAATTAAACCCCTTATTAACTGGATAACTACCGCTGTTGAAGATAAAGAAGAAGCAGCTGAAGAAGAAGAGGTCACGACAGAAGGCAAGAGTGCTGCTCAGCTAGCAGAAGAAGAAGAAATGAGGCGCCTTGAAGAAACATTATTAAATTCAGCTGAAATGAGAAAATCTGTAACCGAGTTCATAGAAAAAGATCCTAAATACACCGCCGGGGTAGTACGTAAATGGCTACGTGAAAAATCTAGCACCTAAAGTTAAATTTTAACAAAAATTTCCATCCAGAAGGAGATGGCATGGCAACAAAAGTTAGTACCCTTTCAGGTCCAGAAAAAGCTGCTATTTTATTGATGTCAATTGGCGAAGATAATGCCGGCATGGTGATGGCTAATATGGAAGAACGTGAAATCCAAGCTATTGGTAATTACATGTCAGCATTAGGTGATGTTGACCAAGCAACCATGGATGAGGTCACTAAAGAGTTCTACATGGCCACAAGAACAGGCATTGGTGGTATTGGTATCGCAGGATCGGATTTCCTTAAAGCCGCGTTAATGAAAGCAATGGACCCTGCTAAGGCAACAGAAATTCTTAATAATATATCGACACCTGGAGAGGATCTCAGTGGTGGGCTAGAAACTCTTCGCATGCTCGAGCCCAAAACGATATCTGCATTTTTAATTAATGAACATCCTCAAACAGCAGCAATTATTTTAGCTCATCTCGATGATAAGGTTGTTGGTGGCGTATTTGCAGAATTACCCGAAGAAAAAAGAACTGAAATTATGCTTCGATTGGCGACACTAGAGCGTGTCTCGCCTAACGTGATTAGAGAACTTGACGTAGCACTTCAAGGAGAACTAAGATCACAAGGTGCTTCATCTGGGAACAGGCTCGGCGGAGTAGAGTTGGCAGCGCAGATTATTGGAGCTATGGATAAAGACGTAGAGGCCGGAGTTATGTCTGAATTGGAAGAAGTTAACCCAGAATTGGCACAGCAAATTGCTGACCTTAGATTTGTTTTTGAAGATATTAATAAGATTGATGACCCAGGAATTCAATTGATTTTAAAAGAAATCGACCAAGCCGGCCTACCGCTTGCCCTAAAAACTGCAAGCGAAGAACTAAAAGAAAAACTTTTCTTCAATATGTCAGAGCGTGCTTCTGATATGCTAAAAGATGACTTGGAAAACCTACCTCCTACCAAGCTGGCCGATGTCGAAAAAGCTCAGAAAGTAATTATTGAGGTATGTAAAAAACTAGAATCCGAAGGAAAAATTGAAGTTGGAGGTGCTGGTGAAGAACTTGTCTAGTCAATTTAAACCTTCTTCTGCATTCATCGATTTAGAGAATTCTGGACAAAAAAATAACGATGACGATCGCCCCTTTGAGTTGATCGAATTCGTGGGTACTGCCTCCAAAAGAGAAAGAGGTTTTTCCTTCGATTCAGAAGCAGCAAATAATTTCGATATCAACAATATAAAAAAAGCCCGGCAAGGAGTTAAGGAATTAATGGCTGATGCCATTGCTAAAGCAAAATCCTCCGCTATTGAAATCAAGGAAAATGCACTCAAAGAAGGGCACAAAATCGGATATGAAAAGGGATTTCAAGAAGCATATGAGAAAGGAGAAAGTTCTGCAAAAGAGGAATTTACTCCCCTTTTAAAAACCATAAATTCTTTAATCCAAGAATTGGGTGCATTCCGAGAAATGATGTATCCAAAAGTAGAAAACGAAATGATTGAAATGATCACTGGGCTAACAAAAAAAATTCTCCAACATGAAATTGAGACAAAGGAAGACAGTGTCAAGCAAATGCTTCTTCTTGCTATAAACTCTGTCATAGACAAAGAAAATATGGTTATACAGATCCACCCATCAGATAAAACACACGCCGAATCATTTTATCCTGAATTAAAAAATCTATACAAAGATATCAAAAACGTCACCTTCGAAGAACATTCAGGAATAGAAAAAGGTGGGTGTGTAATCACAACAAACTTTGGAACAATTGATGCGCGAGTAGACCAGCTAGAAAACCAAATTGACCAAATTTTAAAACTTACCCCTGCAGTACCTGTTGTAAAGACGAGCTCTGATTCTCTTCCCGGAAAAGCCTCTAAAACTGAACCCACATCAAGAGACGAATCTACTGTTAGCGATACTCCTACTTCAGAAACTGAAACTGAAACTGAGACAAGCAGTGAATCTACTGTTAGCGATACTCCTACTTCAGAAACTGAAACTGAGACAAGCAGTGAATCTACTGTTAGCGATACTCCTGCTTCA
>JABHTG010000143.1 GCA_018697205.1 Nitrospina sp.
ATTAAACAGCATCTAGAGTGGGATTCAGTTCTCCTCCAACCTGCCAACTCCGGCAAGGTGGAAAAATGATGCGGCATTTAGCAAATATAGGAGGTCAAGATGTCGACACGTAAAAAAATTAGCAAAACTATTGAGGTTTCTTGCAATTTAAAACTACATCAGTTCAATGATGGCAGTTTTGAAATCTTTTTTAGAGGGAGTCCTGGAGGGTATTATTATGTTTTTTCAGAAAATCATAAATTACTACATCGGGTTCAAAAAAGTGCCTATGGCATAGGAAAACCTGATACCAATGAAAAGAATAATTGGGGGACCTTGATAAAGTGGTTGCGTCAAGAGAATGAAAAACAAGAACTTCCAAGTCTATTAAAAAAATTCTTAGTATGGAAATTTGAACCTAGAACAAAAAACCATTTTATAGAAGAAAAGTTGGGATGCATTATTTATTTTAAAGAAGATACAACCTAGGAAATTCAAGCATGTAGCAATTTATAAAACAAAGTGCTAATTTGAAATAATGAATTACAAAGACGAGATAAAGCACACCGTATCTAAATCAATCGAGTCATTTTTTTTGAATAAAAAAGTAACTGTTTCACATCCTCTGGACTTAATTTTCCCTAAAGAGCGTCGTATAAGATCACTTATAGGTGGTTTAGAGACTTCCCTTGGAACAAAAGTCTGGGAACCGTTGGCAAAAATGTTTGCTCAGAATAATGGTTTTGAAGTGCTGGATGAGAAAGAATTGAACGCATCTGTTTTAAGAATTCCTGAGGATGTTATGCATAAATTGTCAGATTTTGAAAACAAAAAATTGAATAATCCAGCATTGCCTCATTCTTTATATAAAAAGGAGATTGCAGACTTCATCAGCATGAAAAATATTAAACCTAACGAAAGAAGAAAAATGCCAAAGGGAGAAGGAGTTGATGTTTGGTTAAAAAAGGATGGTCAAGAATTACTAATTGATATCAAAACTGTTCAACTAAATGCTGGCGGAGGACCAAAATTTAATAAGAATCTATTAAAATGGTATACGTTTAGAGCGCTAGAGTTGAGTGAACATGCAAATACAAGGTGTATGCTTGCATTCCCATTTAACCCGCATAAAAAGGATTATTGGAAAAAAGAAGGTGGAAAAATACTTCCCCTTATCTTTTCAGAGGAAGCGTTAGTGGGAAATGAATTCTGGGATTTACTTTCAGGGGAAACAAATACATTGGAATTAATATTAGATGCATTTAGAGAGATGGGCGAGGAGAACTTTGGAAATCAATTCGATTATATTTTTAGAATAGATGATTAAAATGAAAGAATTTTATCGAGAATCTGAAGTAGCAGATATTCTGGGAATCTCTAAAAGGTCGCTTGGAAAATTTAAATCAGATCTAATAACTGCAAATCTTAAAAAACAGAAGAACCACATAAACTATGAAATTTTAAAAAATTTACAGCAGTTTCAATTAATGGAGAAGTCTTGCTGGTCAAAAGAATATAAAACTAAACCCATTAAAAATTATAAATCTATTGAAATTTTTGCAGGTGCTGGCGGATTAGCAATAGGTCTAGATAAAGCAGGATTTGAATCAATCTTATTAAATGATTTTGATAAAGACTCATGTGAGACCTTGAGTAGGAATAGAAACTGGCATGTTGAGCATGATGATGTGACAAATCTGTCATTCAAGAAATATAAGGGTGAAGTAGATTTGTTATCTGGCGGTTTCCCGTGTCAGGCATTCTCATATGCAGGAAATAAAAGAGGGTTTGAAGATACTAGAGGAACTTTATTTTTTGAATTTGCTCGTGCTGCTAAAGAGTGTAAACCAAAGATACTTGTTGGAGAAAATGTCAGGGGACTTCTTAGTCATGAGAAAGGGCAGACACTAGAAACTATATGTAATGTCATTGAGGAATTAGGTTATGACCTTGTAGATCCAAGGGTTTTAAAAGCAATGTTTTATCAAGTGCCTCAAAAAAGAGAAAGGTTATTTCTGGTTGGAATAAGAAAGGATCTGAAAGCAAAAGAATTATTTAAATACCCAGATCCATATCATCGAATTATGACGATGAGAGATGCCCTTAAAAAAGGAGAACTATATGCTACCAATGTCCCTAAGTCTCATGGTGCTAAATATCCAGAGCATAAAAGAAAAATTTTAGAACTTGTTCCTCAGGGTGGTTATTGGAGAGACCTTCCAGATAAATATCAAAGAGAATATATGGGTCAATCCTATCACCTAGGTGGAGGGAAAACCGGAATGGCAAGAAGACTTTCATGGAATGATCCTTCACTAACACTCACATGTGCTCCTGCGCAAAAACAAACTGAGAGATGTCACCCAGACCAAACAAGACCATTAACAGTTAGAGAATATGCAAGGATACAAACTTTTCCTGATAACTGGGAATTTCAAGGTTCAATGTCATCTCAATATAAGCAGATTGGCAATGCCGTTCCAGTTAATCTTGGTTTTGCTATGGGCAGATCGTTGATAAGACTGTTGAATGAAATTTCCTAAAATACTTCACCTAACTCTCAAAAAGAGTTGGTTTGATCTGATGATTAGTGGAGAGAAAACTACTGAGTTCAGAAAACCCTCTGATTGGATTAAACAAAGATTAGTCGATAAAGAATATGAAGTAGTAAGATTTGTTAATGGTTACGGAAGTAATAAACCATTTTTTGTCGCTAAATATCTAGGATATGAAGTTGCCAAAAAAGATGAGGAGATTCCTTTTAAGAAAGAAACTGTAGTAATTAAAAAAGGAGATTACAAAATTTTTCTTGGAAAAATTATTGAAAAAGGCAATCTCTAAATTATTGATTTTAAAGTTTTAAATGGTGGGTCTGGGTGGACTCGAACCATTGACCTGAACCCTATTAGGGGCATGGTTATAATTTAAGTAATTTTTTAATGTCATCCCAATTTTCATTAAACATATCCTTTGGAATGTCGGACATTAAAAAATAAGGTGTTCCTTTTTTATCAATCCTTTTATTTTTTTCTACAGTTTTTAGGTCTACCACATAAAGATTTGGACTAACCTCACTATCAGGAATAACAACAGTTTCACCCTTTACTCTTTTTAATGCATTCGTTTGAGCAAAAACATAGAAGTCAGATTTTGTTTTATCATCTTTGTTTAGATAAAAACTAGAGTCTCCTCTAAAATTTTTACTTTTTACTTGTATTTTGACACTCAGATTTTTTTTAGCATTTATTGATAATAAATCATAACCCTCTTGATTCTCATATGCTTTGTATGTCTCAATCCCTGCAAGTAATAATTTTGAAAGAACCAAAAACTCTGCTCCAGATGAAAATAATTTTGTATTAAGTTTTTTTGTCATGTCTTATTTGTGATTTCTATTATCTTTTGAGTATATACACAGCAGAATCTGCTGTGTATAACTGTGTATATTTTGAAAAATAGAATTTATTTTCAGAACCCTCTGAAAGTATTGATTTTAAAGGGAAAAATGGTGGGTCTGGGTGGACTCGAACCACCGACCTCACCCTTATCAGGTCTGACCCCCATACACTTTGGGGCAAGGTCAGAATAATTATCTAAAGAAGATGCTGGCAATTGATGCTTTGGCAGAAAACCTTAACCTTAGAATCAAAATTATTTTGTATTCGCATCTGTTTAATTTGTTCTTGTGGGAACCCAACAACAACAGTGGACAAGATTGCTCTTGCCTCTTCATCTGAAAAAATAAACTGTTCTCTGTCTAAGATATTATAAATTACTGTGAGTAATTCATTATCAGGAAGTGCTTTATTATGTCTTTCTGCATACCAACTTTCAAACATTGAAACCTCTACCCCTATCATTCCACTCATTTGAGGATTACTGCTCAATATTTTCTTTTTTCCAGAAAGTACCTGCATGAATTGTTTCCCAAATTTAAACATAACTATCTATAACACCTAATTAATTAATCTAATAAATAATATATCAAAAATACTAAAGTATTCTAATATTCATCATGAATTGAATCTGGAAAGCGTTCTCCATTTTCTTTAAAGAAGTCCCATGCTCTATCACTTGGAAACCTTTTATCATTTTTATAAAAACCTCTGCTAAATAATTGACCATTTTCATAAAAAGTTTGCCATGCACCCTCTTTAAGTCCGTTTATCCAAGTTCCTATTTGATTAATAGTCCCACCATCGTGGTAGTGCCTATAATGACCATGCATAATCCTTCCATCCTTATTTGAATATGCTTTTTCCACCCCTTCTTCCCACTTCCAAGTAATTACATCTTTTCTGTATAGTTTATTAATCATATTTAAGATTCATCCTATCCCTAAAAACATATCCATCAAAATTTTCATTTTCCCTAAGTTCTCTTAAAACACATGGTTCTATGGGGTCATCTAATAAAATTTTAATTGCGTCGACATGCACTTGAGTAAATTCAATATTATTTACCCTTAAAACTTTTGATATTAAAACTCCTATAAACTTTCTTGAGTATATTTGGTCAGGATTTTTTACGTTATCCTGTTCCCAACTTAAATACATGGATATGATTGCTGCTGTTTGTGCCACTGTATTCTCATTCGCATATCTTTTTTCTTTTTGTCTATAGTCTTTCAATGTTTCTTATTGCTTAGTAAATAAAAAAGTAAGGTAACCCAAAGACAAGATACCAAATAACAATTTTAGGCAGTTCTTCAGACCAGTTATTTTGCCCTGGAAGGATGAATAAAACTATTGGAAGAAATAGCATAATTTTCAAAAATGTTTCCATAATTTATCTTTACATATCTGAGCAGATAATTCCAAATTTAATCGGAATATACACAGTAGAATCAACTGTGTATAACTGTGTATATTTTGAAAAATAAAATTTATTTTCAGAATCCTCTGAAAGTATTGATTTTAAGGGGTTAAATGGTGGGTCTGGGTGGACTCGAACCACCGACCTCACCCTTATCAGGGGTGCGCTCTAACCAAGCTGAGCTACAGACCCAAAAAATTGGGAAAAGCGATTATAAACTAAACAAGCACCTTGGGAAACTAAGTAATGAATTAA
>JABHTG010000075.1 GCA_018697205.1 Nitrospina sp.
ACCAATAATCATACAAAGAAGTAAATAGTTGATTTAATGATCTTTAAGACCAACTAAAAATAACTAACATTAAAAAACTCCTAGTAAAAATTAGTTTTATTTAATTCAAATAATTAGCAGCAATCAACCATATCCTGAGGTTAAAAAACGATTAAATTGAATTTATTATATCGTCTAACAACAAGTTAGCGATTTCAGTTTTAAGAAGGAGTGGTAGCTTCTTGATATCACCATCTTTATTGATAAAAGTCACTTGATTTGAATCAGACTGAAAACCGATACCAGGAGAGCTAATATCATTAGCGACAATAAGATCGAGGTTTTTTGTTAGTAGTTTATCTAAGGCGCTTTGTATTAGGTTTTCTGATTCAGCCGCAAACCCAACTATAAACTGCCTTGTTTTCCTCGCTTTTATATTTTTCAAAACATCTTCAGTTGGAAATAATTTAAGAGTTAAAGCATTATCACCATTCTTCTTTATTTTTTCCTTTTCAATCTGTTTTGGTGCAAAATCTCCAACCGCCGCACTCATTATTAAAACATCATAGTTTGAAACAATTTGTAAAACTTGATCATTCATCTCACTTGCAGTTCTACAAGAAATTAAACGAACACCCTCTGGAACTTGAAGATTAGTAGGCCCACTAATCAAGGTAACTTTTGCCCCCCTATCTCGAGCTGCATCGGCAACCGCGTAACCCATCTTTCCAGAAGACCGGTTTGTAATAAAACGAACTGGGTCAAGAGGTTCTTGAGTTGGTCCTGCTGTTACTAAAACACGAAGCTCATAACAATCATTAATAAGATTGAGTTTAATTTTGACTGCATCCATTAGGTCTAATGGTTCCGCAAGCCGCCCTTGTCCGATGGAGCCACAGGCAAGCTCACCTTCTTTTGGTTCGATAAATACAACTCCCCTCCCCTTCATTTTTTTTATATTTTCTTTTACCGCAAAGTTAGCGTACATATCATCATTCATAGCTGGAGCAACTATAATATGTCCTTTATATGAAATAAATAAATTTGACAATGGATCATCTGCTATCCCGTTAGCCATCTTACCAATAATTCCCGCAGTTGCAGGCGCGACAAGGAGAAGATCAGCTGATTCCACAAGTCGAATATGCTCCATAAACATTGTTGAACTGGTATTATAAACTTGATGATAAACTGGATTACCAGAAAGAGCCTCAAATGTTAAAGGCGTTACAAACTTTGCCGCATTAGTGCTCATCACAACGTGAACACTAGCATCTTGCCGAACTAAAAGGCGAAGTAACTCGACAGCTTTATAGGCCGCAATGCTTCCGCTAACCCCTAAAATAATTTTTTTATTACGAAAAGAGGTAACGTTATTCATAAAAAAAATTCCTAAAAGAATGATTGTCCCATGAAAGACAGTTTAGCTCAGTTAGAATTATAAATGGAAACCATAATATGAGCAATAAATACCAAAACTAGCTTAAGGTTAGCGAAAAGGCCTGATATCAATCATTAAAAAGTACTATAAGACCCTAAAAAGTCACGTAATAATATCCTCAAAAAGACCTTCAGATCAACATGCAATGGAAAATTATCTAAATATAACTTAACTTAATAGCTAAAATAGCCAAAAAAATGTACTTTCTGAAGCCCTACATTAAAGGTTCAGCAACAAGAATTGTTTCCCGTTGCAAATGAAAGATGATTATATTAAAACTTATGGCAGTTATTATCTTCCTTTAGCCTTATGTTGTCCCTAGTGACTTACCTCCATATTTTTTTAATATCTTAACTCTATGGAAAAACTTTCTGCTCTAAACCAAAAAAACGCACTATTATGACATACTCACTCGAACCAAGATTTATTGCTATTGAAGGTTGTATTGGCGCAGGAAAAACATCCTTAGTGAATTTATTAGGAAAACAGTTTGACGCTCAAACCGTTCGGGAAGTAGATGAGGAAAACCCATTCATCAGCAGATTCTATCAAGATCGAGATTCTTTCGGTTTCCAAACTCAAATATTTTTTTTACTAAATCGCTATAATCAATACATGAATCTTAATCAGAGAGATCTTTTTAGTTCTGTAGTCTTAGTTGACTATCTTTTTCAGAGAGACCGACTATTTGCCACTTTGAATCTAAAGGATCAAGAACTTAAGCTATACGACCAAGTTTATTCTCTCTTGAGTAACAAGGTTCCAAAGCCCGACTTGGTAATTTTTCTTCAGGCCAATACGGATGTTTTGCGAACTCGCATTGAAAAAAGAGCACGAGAATATGAATCCTTTATGGACCCAGACTATCTAGACCGCGTCAATAAGACATTTAATAACTACTTTTTTTACTATTCCGAAACCCCTCTCTTAGTAATCAACACCAATGAAATTGATTTTGTTGAGAAGAAGTGTGACTTTGAAGAGTTGATAGTTAAGATTAATAGTCACAAAGTAGGGAGGGAGTATTATAACCCACTTGGGTCCTAACGGACCGGGACGCCAAAATTTTCACAAAGTAAGTAGCAAGGGTTGATAATTAAGGTCAATAGTCATAAAGTAGTATAAAAACATTGTAATCCGCTTGGATCCTAACGGACCGGGACGCTCAAATTTTTATAAAATAAGTTGAATGAGGAACAAGGGGACCCCAACCAGGCCTCAAGTAACTAAGCAATCCTCGCATCGACTATCTATAAATATTTAACCGCCCACCGGCTTCCGTCGGCGGGCTTTTTACATTGGTTCTTACTAAAATAAAAATATTATTTCTAATAATATAATACTTAATCAAACAGAGTTTTATTTATTAACGTGAATAGAAAAACTGTCAAAGTTATTTTAGATCGAAAGAAATCTTCAAAAAAAATTGTAGCACTGACTGCCTACGATTATAGTTTTTCTCGATTAATTGACGCAACTGATATCGATATCATTCTAGTGGGTGATTCTTTATCAATGGTAGCTTTAGGTCATAGCACAACTCTTCCAGTAACTCTCGAGGAAATGATTATGCATACTCGCGCTGTTAGTCGAGGTTGTCATAATTCTCTCCTTGTTGCGGATATGCCGTTCATGTCTTACCAAGTATCTAATGAAGAGGCCGTTAGCAACGCTGGTAGGTTTCTTAAAGAGGCGGGTGCTCAAGCAGTAAAATTGGAGGGTGGATCTAGAGTGGCTAGGCGAATCCAAGCATTAGCTGATGCCGACATTCCTGTCATGGGCCATATTGGAATCACACCACAATCAATACATCGCCTTGGAAAATATCAGGCTCTAGGTAAAACTATTGAGGATGCGCGCAAGATCAAACAGGATGCTGTCACACTTCAGGAAGCAGGTGTATTCTCAATTGTTCTCGAAGGTATATATGATGACCTAGCAGCGGAAATAACGTCGAATTTAAAGGTACCTACCATAGGAATAGGAGCTGGTATTAAATGCGATGGTCAAATATTAGTACTTCACGACCTACTTGGATTAGGAATAGATCCTTCCCCAAAATTTGTTAAGCAATACACCAACTTAGCTAATGAAACCCAAAAAGCCGTGAATAATTATATTCAGGAAGTACGTAATGAAACATTTCCTGATGCAGAGCACTCCTATACTGTAAAAACCCAAAGTCCTAAGTCGAGCACAACGAATATCTTATAAATAAGGGTCCCGCAAAAATTTCGATATGAAAATTATTACTTGTATAAATGAGATGAAAGAATGGAGTAGTCAGACGTTCTTTAAGGATAAAATAATTGGATTTGTGCCGACGATGGGAAGTCTTCACGAAGGGCACCTAAGTCTAATAAAAGCATCTATAGCTGAATGTGACGCAACAGTAGTGAGTATTTTTGTAAATCCCTCACAATTCAATCCTAACGAAGATTTTAATTCTTATCCGCGGAATATTGAGTTAGATAAAAAAATACTTCATAAAATCGGAATAGATGTTCTATTCACCCCTACTCAGGAAGATTTGTATCCAAATAAATATCAGACTTTTGTGACAGTAGAAAAGAAGACAAACTATCTCTGTGGGGCAAGCCGCTCTGGGTTTTTTCGAGGTGTTACCACAATCGTTCTAAAGCTGTTTAATATAATAAATCCAAATATTGCTTATTTTGGAGAAAAAGACTGGCAACAATTAGAAGTAGTAAGAACAATGACTCATGATTTAAATATGAATATTTCTATTGTAGGAAAACCGATTGTGAGAGATAAGGATGGCCTTGCCATGAGTTCACGTAACGGCTATTTATCTGAAGAAGACCGAAGCAAAGCTCTCTCCCTATCTAAAGCTCTGGAATTAGCTCAAAACCTTGTAATTAAAGGTGAACGTTCAGCGGAAAACATACGAACTGAAATACGAAAAGTAATAGAACAGAAACAAGGAACCGAAATAGATTATATTTCTGTATGCGATCCAGAGAGTTTTACAGAACAAACTGAAATCTATTCAAAAGTACTAGTAGCACTAGCCGTCAAAGTCGGTAATACACGACTAATAGATAATCGTATTATAGGAAACGCTTAATGCAACAAATAATGTTAAAATCCAAACTACACCGAGCGCGAGTCACTAGTGTTCTAATGCACTACGAGGGAAGCATTGAAATAGACGAGGACTTAATGGACGAGGTTGGCATATTAGTTAATGAACAAGTTCATGTTTTCAATATTAACAATGGCCATAGATTTATTACCTACGCAATTCCAGGAAAAAGGGGCAAACAGGCTATATCCATTAATGGAGCAGCTGCGCACCTTGCAGAGATAAATGATCGCATCATCATTGTTGCTTATGGTATTATAGATGGTAGTCAGGAAAGCATCTCCCCAAAGATTCTCGTTCTGAATGAAAAGAATAAGGTTATTAAGAAAAAAGAGTCCTAATTTTTGTTTTATAAATAAAATCACCTAAAACGAGCCGTTTATTCATGGATATTTTAATTACACTAGCTTTGGTTTTTATGGTTTGGATGTGCATTGACTGCATGCAACGTAAAGAGCATTTTGTATGGATAATCATAATGGTAGTCCTTTTCCCGGTCGGAGCAGTTGCCTACTATTTTACCGTAAAATCGAGGGCAGGCAGTACTCTCAGCCCATCTATTTTACAAACTATAAAGCAGAAAAACACTGCAAATGAAATAGAAACTAATGAAACGCTTCAGCTCAAAGAAATGATAGAAAAGTTCCATAAAGCATACCATTATGAAAAACTTGGAGAAGCATACCTAGAACAAAAAAAATATTCACTTGCCATTCCTCAATTTAAAGAGGCGATCGAACGTGACAGCGAGTCGAACAAAGCCCGTTATGGTCTAAGCAAAGCATTTCATGCAATGGGAAATTACTCAGAGGCCGCCGAAGCGCTTGAAGAACTGGTTAAAATGGACCGAAAGTACGACTACGGTAATGCTATATTTGGACTAGCAGAATGTTACAGGCTTGCAGGACTAGAGGAGAAAGCTTTAAAAGCTTATGAAGAAGTTATCAATTCATTTCATTTTTTTAAAGCCGTTTATCATTATGCAAATCTACTAGACCAAAAAGGTGAAAAAGAAAAAGCGATTAGTCAGATGAAATCTATTATAGGTTCATCAAAAGACCTGCCAGACTACAAATTAGAAAAAGAGCGTCACTGGATTGATGAAGCCTATAAATTTCTTAGGAAAAATGGCATCGAACTAGCCTAAATAATTTTACCCCCAAAATTTAATAAGTTTTGCTATTTAAAATTTCCAAGCTAACTTTTATTTACGCAAGAATTTTTTCAAGATTGAATCCATATCATATAAGAGCGCTATAGGCCGACCATGTGGACAAGTGTATGGCATCGTTGTCTCCTGCAAATCTGAAATAAGCTTTCTTATCTGGTCTAAATCAAGTGACATGTTTACTTTAATCGCGTTACGACAAGACATCATAACAATTATTTCTTCAAATTTTTCATTTAATGCCTCCTCATGTTTTTGCAAAGGAAGCATATCAACGATTTCTTGCATAATTTCTTTCATGTCATTTTTTTTCAAAATAGCGGGTATCGTTCTCAGCAAAAATTCATTCTTACCAAATAACTCCAACTCCAACCCAAGCTCATTCAAAGGCTCTTGATTGCGAATTAATAATTCTGTTTCACTTGGAGAAAATTCTAAAGTTAACGGAAATAACAACTGCTGAACTTTAATTTTTTTATTTTTTGCGGCTTCACTAAAGCGTTCGTAAAGAACTCGTTCATGGGCTATATGCTGGTCAACCAATAGTATTCCTAGCTTACCCTGCATCATGATAAAAGACCGGTTTAATTGACCTAGAGGTTCAAATTCAGAATAAATAAGATTCGAAATGGCACTAGGTTTTTCATGAAAAATTTCAACTTGTGATAAAACAGGTCTTATTGGTTCGTGGCCAACTGAGTTGGTGGCAGAATTCTTATAAATCAACTTTGCATCAGGAGAAAACCTACCAAAGAATTGGTTCTTAGAGAAATTGGATCCATGGACATCCTTGTAATCAGTTTGCCTTGACTGTGAAATAACATAATTAATCTTTTCAGGTTTGTCTATAGAGGGCAATGACAATTTTTTACTACTACTCAACGCATCTTTCAAAGCGCTACTCACAAAGCGGTGGATATCTTGCTGAAAAGCAAAACGAACCTCAGCTTTGGCAGGGTGAACATTGACATCAAATAGTTTAGGGTCCATTGATAAAAAAAGATAGATCGCTGGATGCTGACCTTTGGGAAGAAGGTGGCTATAACCTTGCTGAGTAGCATGAAGGATCACCTTATCTCTAACAAACCTCTCATTTACGAAGCAATACTGAGCTGAGCGAGACGAACGTGTATAAACCGGATTGGAAACAAATCCCTCAAGCCTGTATTCTTTTGATTCCGTATCAACCTGAACAAGTTCCTTAGCCAATTCAGCCCCGAAAAGCTCTGCGATTCGATACAAACGCTGATCTGTTGGCAAAACATCGATAACTTTACGACCGTTATTGAAAAGTGTAAAATGAATCTTAGGATATGCTAAGGCCAACTGAGTCACAACTTGTGTAATATGAGACGATTCAGTACCGTCTACCTTTAAAAATTTTTTCCGGGCAGGAGTATTATAAAAAAGTTGCGCCACCTCTATGGTTGTACCTTGAGGACAAGATGTCTCTTTAATCTGAGTAGACCCACCTCCTTCAATGGAAATAATTGATCCACCTAAATGCTCATCGGCAGAAGTCGTCATTCGGACTTTGGAAACTGAAGCAATACTTGGAAGAGCTTCTCCGCGAAACCCCAAAGAAGCTATTTTCTCAAGATCTGATGAACGGCTAATTTTACTTGTCGCGTGGCGCAAAAAAGAGAGCTCTGCATCTTCTGAAGATAGCCCAGACCCATTGTCTGTAACGCGTATAAGCTTTTTACCCCCCTGCTCTATTTCGATTAATATACGAAGGGAACCTGCATCAATCGAGTTTTCCACAAGCTCTTTGACTACAGACATTGGCCTCTCAACAACCTCACCCGCGGCTATTTGGTTAGCTAAGTCATCAGAAAGAATTTTTACTCGAGATCTGCTATTCTCTTGAGTCATGAAAGGCCGGATTTAAATTAAAATTACGGTATACATAAACTATTTAGAACAATTTTTTCTAGATTACAAGAGTTTATGAGATATCCTGTTTATAATTAAGCGGGCATATTCGACTAAGTGCAAAACCCCAAATAAATCACTAAATAAATTTAACTAGATAAAATAATTGCCTCCATATGAGCGAATTCTTTGAAAAAAACATGAAACTCTTAGAAAGGCATACCTCCTGCACAAAAAACCTAACTAATCAACTACCCAAATCGATTAAGGTAAAAACTACTCCCTCCGGGAACGATACTATTAGACTTAATAATATTCTCATACATAGCATGTATGACCCTGTAAAAGAAGGTCAAAACTTTTCAGAAAAAACAACAACCGGAAGTCAAGTTTGCCTTTACGGGTTTGGACTTGGATACCACATAGACTTCATCTTGAAAAAAAATGGCCCCAATGGTTTTCTCCTTGCAATTGAGTTGAATACAGATCTTTTACTTGCCGCAATGATATTGAGGGACCAGTCAAAAATATTACTTAACGATAGGTTCCATTTAATTCATGGATTAAACGAAGAAATAGTGTCGATGGAAATAGTAAAATATATGGAAAAAATGGCAAGCTCAAGCGCGAAAAATTTTGAAATTTTTTTCCACTCACCTTCATTTAAATGCATTCCTTCATCATTTCCTAGATTAGTGAATTCGTTAGATATATTGTTGATGGAACGTAGGTTCCCAGCAGTACTTGGAGATGTAGAAAAGGAAAATTGCGCTTTAAATAAAGAAATCGTGGAACAAAATATTGGAATAAATTTTTTATGCTCAAAACACAAGGGAAAACCCGCGTTACTTGTTAGCGCTGGCCCCTCACTTGATGATATTCTGCCCTACCTAAAGCAGGTAGACAAAAAATTTATTTTAGCCTGTGTTGATACTGCACTACCTATTTTATTACATGAAGGTATTGCTCCAGATTATGTGTTTTCCTTAGACCCTCAAGAAGACAGTTTTCAATATTTTCAAGATTGTTTAGAAAGTTCGGCAAAGCTTATATTTACTCCATCAGCAAATACTAAAGTTGTTCACTATTATAAAGGTGAAAAATTTGTGGTTTTCAAACAAGCAAGCTCTCAGTTTAATGAAGAAAAATATATTAATACTAAGGGAAGCACTCGGTCCGGTGGGTCTGTTTCCTGTCTTGGACTTGACGTGTTAATTCAATTTGGATGTGATCCGATATTTTTAATAGGGCAAGATCTATCATTTCCCTGCAACAGGACTTATTCAAGTTTTTCAAACAATAATAAGCAAATGATGGATAGTTTGGATAGCGGGCGTATACTTAAAGACAACTACAAATTAGTAAACAGAAAAGAAAAAACTGTAAAAGTCAAAAATATAGCTGGGAATAAAGTCGCAACTAACCAAGCTATGTATAGTTACCTACGCGCGATAGAAGAAATAGCTGCAGAGAACCCTAAAACGAAAATATATAATTTATGCTCGCACGGAGCGCAAATTGATAACATCATAAATCTCGGGTCGGCAAACGAGATAATGAAATTTTTAACCAACTATTATTAGCTTTATCAAAACATTACAATTGTGTCGCCAAAAAAATTAGCTTGTTTCTTGTTAGCCATGAATGTCACAAAAAAATATCTTAAATTAATGCCCTTCCTTCTTAGTATTGGAGTAATCATATTTATTACAACAGATCGCATTAGATTTCATTTCGAACACAAAAAAAAACCAATCTCTATCAAGGATAAGGAAGAAAGTCACTTTCATAAACATGATGAGGAAGCAATAGATCATAAAAGTCCAGAAGCTCAAAAACGGATGGGCATTTATCACTATAATGAAGGGAATAAATTCTTAAAACAAAACAGAATAGAAGAAGCCATTGAAAACTATAAAATGGCCCTACACCATAATAAATATTCTGAAGAAACCTATATTAATTTAAGCACCGCGTATCTCAATAAAAAAAAATTCAAACTTTCCTTAAAAGCTCTAAATACTTTAGAAAAAATAAACCCGAAGCACCCTCTTCTACACTATAATTATTCCTGCTATTATTCACTATTAGGCGACATTCCTAAAGGCATCCAATCCCTAAAACGAGCAATCTCTTATGGGTTTAAAAACCACCAAACCCTTAAAGCCGACACAGACATTGACAATCTTCGTCAAAGTCCAAAGTTTAAAGAATTGCAAGATTTACTTTTAGCTAGGAAGTAGATTTTTTGACATTGAAGTCGGTAGGAAAACTGATCAAATTACCATTCTTGCCAACGGCCAAGGCTATTTCTCCAGTTAAGACCAAACAGAGTTGATCTCCAATAGCTTGTTTTCTCCAACCGCATAAAAGTGGATGACCTTCGGTGCTTATATTTTGTTCAAAGCATTTAACAAAATCATTAATTTTTTTTCGATCTGCTAGAACACTCGGTTCAATTTTTAGTTGTTCTGCGCGAATTTGAACAAGAGCCGAAAGCATTTCCTCGATACCAGGAGGAGCCTTATAAATTTCTAATTCTGGTAATTTGGGAATCTGGTCAAGCGGAAGGTTCAACCCTCTTTGAATTGCAGCTAAAATATTTTTTTTACTACGTGCAATCTCATTTTGATGTAAACCTCGAATATAACTTAAATCTTTGCTATCTATTGGTGCTTTACGCGCTAACTCTAAAAGCGACTCATCTCTTACAATATTTTTAGCCAAGCAATCTCTCGTTTGTGCTTCTCTTTCTCGCCATTGAGCAAGTTCACAGATAATTGCAAAGTTTTTGGGAGCAAGAGTTCTTATATTCTTGATCCGCATATACAGCTTTTCAAGATTAGGAGCTTTAAAGTTGTCAGGATCTTCGAGTGTTGCAAACTCACCTCGAAGCCATTCTTCCCGGTCAAGACTTTTAAGGACTTTTTTTAAGTTCTCATACACCGGGAATAACAGTCGGACATCGTCCAAAGCATACTCAATTTGACGTTCACTAAGTGGGCGCCTGCACCAGTCAGTATAAGTTTCTGATTTATCAATTTTCTTACCAAGAACTTTGTTAACGATTTTTGCAAAAGAAATTTGAGCTCCCCAACCGACAACTGAAGCAGCTATTTGGGTATCAAATACTGGTTGAATCGTCTCATTACAGAGACGATGTAATATCTCAAGGTCCTGCCTAGCGGCATGAAATACCTTAACTGTCTTTCGATTGCGTATCAGATCTAAAAGTGGGTCTAAGTTGGAAATATGAATTGGGTCGATTGCAGCACAACAATTGCCATCAGATACTTGAATCAGGCCTAATCTATGATAATAGGTCCTTTCTCTCACAAACTCTGTATCAATTGCTAGGGTGGGGCTTGACTTCAACTGACCGCAAAAATCAACTAAATCTTTCTCGGTAGTTAAATACATCAAATAATCTCAAGCATGGGGGAAAATGTTATAGCGTACAAATCAAAAAATAAAAAAAAATCAATCAATTTAAGCCCTGTTATATGTATTATGACACAAACACGTTTAATCAATAAATCATTAAACAACTACAAACGATATTCACCTCATTTTTTATTAACAATAAAAATATTGAAGAAAAATCTTACGAGCCTTCCTCAACACGTATTTTCCCAGCCTGGATTTGCTCTTTTGAGTTCAAATCTGCAGACTTAGAAAAACTATCTTGATAAAACGAAGGTAGGTTATCATTTGTTTTCCAGAAACGATTACTTAGTTTTTTGGAAGACACAACCTTTTTTAGCTCCCCCCTAGAATCAAACACTTTCACGTCATAGAACATAGGCTTCTCCTCGCAAGAAAAAATAATCCTCTTAAAAAATTAATTATTCTATAGGTCTGTTATAACTCAATAAAATCAACCTTATACAATATAAATAAATTTAAGTTCAAATATTTCAAATGTCAAGCTTTAAGTTAAGTAATTTCAATAGCTTAAAAATTTTATTATTGCGACCAAAAGCTTAAATTAAACATTAATATTGTTTGACTTTATACATAGCTTTATCTATTCTTAAATAAGAACTGAAAGAGTTGTCATGCTTGGCACCTAAAAATTTATCACCCATTTATATATGCTTTTTATAATCCCATGATACTCATGGGAATAGATTCATCTACTCCTCAAGCTAGCGTAGCTATCTTGAAAAACGGCCAAATTCTCTCTCAAGCTGATGTTGATGCAACTTCTACCGTTTCTAGCCAAATTCTTTTTTTAATTGATAAAGTTCTTAAATCTACTGATCTGGACTTGATGAGACTTGACGGGTTTTGTTTAACAACGGGACCAGGTTCTTTCACGGGACTTCGGGTAGGCGCAAGCATACTAAAAGGTTTACTCCTAGCTACTTCAAAACCTTATGTAAAAATAGACACACTGGAAGCAATAGCCCTTCAAGCTACGCCAACTAGTAATAAAATCTGTGCCATTTTGGATGCAAGAAAAAAAGAGATTTACAGTGCCTATTTTTTTGAAAATGACGGCGTTTTAGAACGCCTCACTCCTGACCGAGCTTTAAGCCCAAGTCAATTATGCCAAGAAATCACAGGCCCTACAGTTTTTATTGGCAATGGACTAAGTTTATATGGTCCATTACTTACCTCAGAACTGGGTAGAAAGTTGATTTTAACCCAAAATAAGATTACTGATACGGTTGCTGCCTGCGCTGCTCGCTTAGCAGAAAGTCGCTTTACAACAACCAAAACAAAAAAATTAAGCAATCTAACTATAAAGTATGTCCGAAAGTCAGAAGCAGAATTAAAGTTCAAATAAAAAACCTTCACTAAATGGAGGAACACAACCATGGAGATGGAAAACAAAAATCTAGATAAAACTCTAAACACTGATATTGCATTTGAACGCTTATATTCTAAGCACTCAAAGCTTGATCTTAAAATTAAAGCTCTTAATAAAATAAAATATCCAACAGCACACGAAGATGTAGAAAAGAAACTGATACAAAAAAAGAAACTTTTTTTAAAAGATAAAATGGAGACAATTCTTAGTCAAACAAAATAGAGCTTTGATATCAAAACAGTAATTAGATCATTTGTTTTTCTTTCGTTTACAATCCTTTAATTAGGCAAACTTTGACTGCCACCGATAAGTAGCGCCTGGCGTTGCTTCAATATCCCGTAAAGCAAACGCAGAGCATAATTAGCGCACAACACTTTTCTTGCCGGCATATAGTCGCCTATCACTCCCACAAGCACACTCGACAGTTCTTTTTGTGATGCCAGCGACTCAACAACTCGGTTACACAAAGACGGCTTGTAAATCAAGCACTGCAAAATCTTACTTAGTATATTTTTTTTAAAAAATTCTTTTCTTCTTATTAGCTCATAGGTATTAAGTTGTCTGCTAGAAAAATCAGACCCATCAAAAGCACTTTTTATTACTCCTGCCGCAAGTTGAGAGCTCCTTAGTGAAAGATAAATCCCCTCCCCTGTAAAAGGATCTAAAAAACCAGTAGCATCACCTACAAGGAGGAGGCCCCCACACTTCGGTTTTTTCACCGAATAGGCCAATGAGTCAACTCCCTTTACTTTTTCAACTGGACCTCCAACACCAAGAATTCTTCTTCGTAATCGATTTCCCAAAACTGTCTTCCTGAAGAATTGTTCCATATTGTCACCCGCTAAATATTTTCGATCCACAGTAAGAACAACATTTGCCCTGTTGCTTCCTACTGGAGAAATTCCTGTATAACCAGGATGACTAATATGCATATGACAATAACCTCCTAAATCTCTAGCACCTTCCCAGTGAGCAGCTAAAGCAATCCTTCCTCTTCCAGAAGATTCTCGTCTCAAGTTCAATTGACGGAGAGATATACTATTTCTACCTCCAGCATCAATAATTATTTTTCCTTTTATACTAAATTTTGTTTTTATTGCATCATGCCCCTTTACACCACAAACATTTCCATTATCAAAAAGAAAGTCTGTGACTTTAAACCCTTCTAACAAATCAACATCTGAATTACGAACGTGATTTATCATTAGATTATCGAGCTTTGAGCGTTCCACTGATAAGCTAGTCATGGTTCTTCCATCAAAGGAGTCAGGATAATCAACTTGCAAATAGGAATTCTCATAAGCTGACAAAATCACTCCAGAAAGTCTTGTTGGATTTAACGCATTTATTGAATCAAGAACTCCTAAGTCAAAAAAAATGTCATCAGCCGCTGGACTAATAAATTCACCACATACCTTGTCACGAGGAAACAAAGCTTGATCCAGTAGAGCAATGTTGTAACCATATTTTTTAAGAAATAAAGCTGCCGCAGTACCAGCCGGGCCCCCTCCAACAATAACTATATCGTAAGACTTCATAAATTGAATTAGATCGGGTTATTGTTCTTACTTAGAACGGGTGCTACTCTTAACAGCATGATCCTTGGACTCGATGATATTACAGGCGGTAAAGAAATAGTAAATTTTTTTATCTGGCTTGGACTTACGTTCCTATTTTACCTTGTTAGCTATGTAGCTACTCTAAATGTAATAGATGACCTCACAAAAAACCGTTGGATCAAAATTCCAGCCATGTGGGGGGTTGCTCTTATTACTTCAGGTTTAATGAGTATATTAAGCTATAATCCTCTCATTCTTTTTTTTTTCATGCTAGTAGCCAATCACTTTAGATTAAAAAAACTCTCCCTTTATAATGACGAAAAAAATAGAAATTCTAATCCTAGTAAAGCTATCTTTTATATAGCTAGCTATGGCTATATTTTTCTTGTTTTAGTCATTACCCACTATATTGAATTTCTGAATAGTTTATAGCTTTCTTTTACTTCTGTAAGGAATCCACATACCCGTACTAGAACGAAAAACCTCATATTCTTCCCCAAATTGAACAGCTAACCCTCTTTCTTCATGATGAATTCTGTATTGAAATCCTATCCATGCAGACAAAACACCCAAAATCCCAAATAGCAGAGAATGGCTAATCAAAGCATAAGAAATAACAACAATCATCATGGCCGTATAGGAAGGGTGCCTCATTACTCCATACAACTGATCCGTTTTTAATTTTTGTTTCTCTCGAAAAACAATATCAAATTTGAATGCAGCAGCTCCAATTTGATAGATAGCTACAATTCGCATAACAGAACCAAATACAAAAATAGCAATTATGATGCTTAACTCAATAGGAGACACCGGAACTTCTGTAAATCGGCCTAAAAATGACAAACCAATTAATGCAACAACAATAGGTAGAGTATGGCCAAATAATTGTTTAACATGGTCTTTATTGAAAGGCGTATCTTCTGGTTTAACCGTTATAACAAAAACAACTACTTCAATAATACCAAAGATTAGATTAAAATAAGAAATAAGCAAAAACCTATCAGCATTACCGAGGTTGACTCCAAAGGGGACTAAGGGTGCCAAATACGTAAAACCTACAAGAATTGTATTGAAATTTGAGTTTCGGGTTAGAGCAAGAGCAAAAATAACAATAAAGATAAAAAAATTGATATAAATCAATAAGGAAGCCATGTGTCAATAAACCTACTCTGTTATTTAAAATAAAAAATTAGTATTTCAAATACAATGTTTTGAAAGATACTGGTAAGCTAATCTGATTTGACTTATTAAAAGTTATCATAAAAAAAACCTTTTCTACTAGTCCTCTCAACAAAAATTTAATTTATTAAGGTATAATCTTGTTTTTTATACTAATATAATGCTATTTAATTTTAGAATACATTTGGTTGGCAGGTCCAAATAAGGAATCTCTGTCAAAATCATTTCCTTAGAAATATTTAACAAAGGAAATAGGTAATCCCAAATACCCTTTGTAATTAAAGAGGTTCGTAATGGATACAAGGACTTTAAATATACCTCCCGAAGTAAAAAGGGAGATCGAAGAGTTTACAGCCGAGGTGGAGAGACTGAACCGCGGAAAGGTAGATGAAGAAGATTTTAAAAGGTTTCGCCTACAGCAAGGAATATATGGTCAACGCCAAGATGACGTTCAAATGGTTAGGACAAAGCTTTCCACTGGCCGAATGACCGCTGAGCAACTGCTGTGCCTTTCTGACTTCGCAGATAAATACTCTAATAGAATTCTCCATGTAACTACTAGGCAAGATTTTCAGTTTCATTTCGTAAAACTGGAGAATGTTTCGAAAGGATTACAGGATTTAGCCGACTATGGACTAACCACTCGCGAAGCCTGTGGCAACACTGTGCGAAATGTTACAGCTTGCCATAAAGCGGGCACCTGTAAGGAGGAAGTTTTTGACGTAGCACCTTACGGCAAAGCAGTTACAAGCTATTTACTTCGACACACCATAACACAGAACCTACCAAGAAAATTCAAAATTAGCTTTGGTGGGTGTTCAGGTTGTGGCCTTGCTCCGATCCACGATATAGGGCTTAATGCCCAAATAAAAAATGAGCGTGGAAAAGAAGTCAGAGGCTTCAAAGTATTAATTGGCGGTGGACTTGGGTCTTTTCCTCATGGTGCAAAGCCTTTGGCTGATTTTATTTCAACAGAAAGTTTACTTCGTATGTGCGAGGCAATTGTTCAGGTATTTGATAAGTATGGTGATAAGAAAAACCGAAATAAGGCTAGATTTAAATATGTCCTTGATAAGTTAGGTTTAGATAAAATAAAAGAACTTTACGAAGAAGAGTTTGCTGCATTGTCAAATCAAGTCTTCCCGCCTATAGAAATACCTAAGGAAGGTTTCATTCCAAATAACCTCGAATTTGAGGTTAATAATAAGTTTAACTCAGACCCAGAGTTTGAAAAGTGGAAAAATAGAAATACTTGCGAACAAAAACAAAGTGGCTATTTCAATGTTCAAATTAAATTAGCTTTGGGGGATATAACCAGTGATAAGGCGCGATCAGTTGCTAATATAGCATCTAAATTCGCTGGAGGAATCATTGTAAATACTGTAAATCAGAACATGATGATTCCATGGGTAAAAAGTGAGACTCTAAGTACATTTTATGCTGAACTCCAAAAGATTGATTTACACAAGGCAGGAACTGAGGAAATTCGAGATATTACCTGCTGTCCAGGATCAGAAACATGCAACCTAGGCATAACGGCATCGCGTGGATTGGTAAAACACTTAAACGAAGAAATGGAAAATGGATTCCCACATTCCAAGGAACTAGACCATATATCCATCAAGGCGAGTGGGTGCCCCAATTCATGTGGCCAGCATCATATAGCTTCTATTGGATTTCATGGCGGGGCCAAAAAATTAAATGGAGTTCTTGCTCCACATTACGAAATATTATTGGGTGGAAGAATTGACGAAGATAAAGTTGTCTTTGGAACCTCAGTAATCAAAATACCAGCCAAAAATGCACCTCAGGCGACTAGACAAGTTATTGACACCTTCAAAAGTGACAAGCTCGACAATGAATCGTTTGGAGATTTTTTTGATAGAAAAGGGAAAGATTTTTTTCGAGAACTACTTAACCCACTAAGAGAGTTACCGCAAGTTGAAGAAGCTCCTCATTCATATATTGATTTCGGTTCTGAAGAAAAATTTAGTTTGGAGGACCGCGGGCAAGGAGAGTGTGCAGGGGCTGTTACAGACATGATAACAGATCGTTTATCTGAAGCTGAGCGTGCTCATTTCCAAAGCAAACTATCCTTTGAGAAACAAGATTACTCACAAGCGATGGATCATGCTAAACGCTCTACCGTTGCATCAGCAAGAGCACTTCTGGTAACTGAAGGAATGGACTTTAATGATGACCTAGAATGTATTAGAAAATTCCACTCACTCATTATTGATATGGAAATTGTGTCAGAAAAATTTACTGCAATGGGCGAGCGTTACGAAAAAGAAAATTCAACCACAAACCAAGATGTCGCCTCATGGTGGGTGCAAAACTGTGGCGAACTAGCTGCAGAGTGTCGGGATGTTAACAATAAAATGCAATCCGATAAATCTTTAAGAATACGTGTTGGCGGGGATAACAAAAAAGAGAAACCAGGTGGCCCATCTTCTCAAAAAATAGACTTAGTAGGAGTAAAGTGCCCACTTAATTACGTTAAAACCAAACTTAAACTCGAAGCTATGTCTTCTGGAGATAGTCTTGAAGTTTTGCTAGATCTAGGTGAACCAGAAAAAAATGTTCCTAAAAGTATTAAAAACGATGGGCACGAAGTTGTTTCCATGGAAAAAGTTAATGGGCACTTTAAAATAATTATTAAGAAAGCCTAATTAATACTTATGCTTAAAAGTATGACAGGGTTTTCCAGACATGAAAATCAAAACGAAAATCTTACCTGCAAGGTAGAAATTCGTTCGGTAAATAACCGATTCATTGACATCAATTTACGCCTACCCAAATCACTTGCCGTTCTTGAGTTACCATTAAAAAAAATGGTGAAATCCAGATGTGCAAGAGGTTCATTCGATATTAGCATAGCCTTAGGAAATAATAATACTTCCGAAGTCGACCTTGAAATTAATGCCAATCTTTCTCTGGCCAATGAATACTTAAAGGCTTTTAAAAAAATTCAAGACAACTTGGGTATAAAAGGTGAAATTGATATAAATACTATTTTGGGACAAAGAGATATCGTCAAACCAGAACTAAAGAAAGTCGAGGACTCATCTGAAGAAATAGTAATGCAAACCGTCAAAAAAACACTTGATGATCTTATTAAAATGAGAGAAGACGAAGGGAGCAATCTGGAAAAAGATATTATCAGTCAAATAGATATTATTAAGAAACTAGGAAAGTCAATTGCAACCCAACAGTCCATCAGTGTTCAGCAGTTCCAAGATAAACTAAAAGAAAAAATACAAGCCTTAACAAATGGTATTGAAATAGACCCTGTTCGCATCGCCCAAGAATCAGCGTTACTAGCAGATCGATGTGATATCACAGAAGAACTCGTCCGACTGGAAAGTCACTTAGAACAATTTAATATATTAGTAGCCTCCCATGATCCACAAGGACGTAAATTGGAATTTTTGACACAGGAAATAAATAGAGAGGTAAACACCATGGGCTCTAAAACTATTGACCTTGAGGTTTCTAAAGCGGTAATAGATATGAAAAGTTGTTTAGAAAAAACAAGGGAACAACTGGCCAACATTGAATAGCTAATCACAACACTTTTGCACTCAAATAGATGCACAGTCACACCATCTAAAATGCAGAGTTTGACAAAAGAATCTGAATTATGCAATCAAACGGGATAGTTTTTATACTCTCTGCACCTTCTGGGGCCGGCAAAACCACAATCTGTAAATTATTAAAGCAGAAATTACCTGATCTTAAATTTAGCATCTCACACACAACACGGAAACCTCGTGATGGAGAAGTAGAAGCCACTGACTATTATTTTATTTCTCAAAAAGAATTTGAAAATAAAATTCAAAAAGGAGATTTTCTTGAATGGGCAAAAGTGTTTGATAGTTTTTATGGAACCGGCTTAGAAACCATAGAACACCACCGTAATAAAGGACAAAATGTATTAGTTGAATTAGATGTTCAAGGAGCGAAGTCTTTAAGAATGATAAATTATAAAGCTGTTTTTATTTTTATAATGCCACCCTCCTTAAAAGAGCTGAAATCGAGACTGAATAAGCGAGCAACTGAATCAGTCAATAGCATCCAAAACCGACTAGAAGAAAGTAAGAAGGAAATACAGCAATCAACACAATATGATTACATATTAACAAATTTTGATGCAGAAAAAACCACGAACAATCTCTACTCAATTATTACAGCAGAACAATTTCGCGAAAAACGGTACCAACCATCTTCACCTGACATTAGAGATTTAATCGACAAAAAGGAGAGTAACTAATGTCAAATGTTGATCTAAAAAAATTAATAAAAGAAAGCATTCGCTCTCTAAGTCCCTATTCCACTGAAAGCATTCAATCCGAAATTAAATTACACGCTAATGAAAGTCCTTTTCCACCTCCCAAAGAACTGCATGATCAATTCACAGAGTTTATAAAAAGCTTTCAATTAAATCGATACCCAGATCCAGACAGCAAAAAGTTAAAAGAGTCAATTGCAAAGAAATTAGATACTAAAAAAGAAAATCTGGTCATTGGTAATGGTTCAGACGAAATCATCTTACTTCTCCTTCAAGTTTTTTGTAAAGAAGGAGACAATATAATTATTCCTGATCCAACCTTTGCAATGTACGCGATCATAGCTCAGAGTTTAGGTGTCAAAACAACAATCGTACCGCTCGATAGCTCCTGGGACTTTAACGGAAATTTATTATTAGAAACTGCCGAAAAAAATAAATCCAGATTAATTTTTTTGAGTTATCCAAACAACCCAACTGGCAACTGTTTTTCCGAAACAGAAATAATCAAAGTAATTGAAGAGTTTGAAGGTATTATAGTGCTAGATGAAGCTTATTATGACTTTTCACAAAAAAGTTTTATCAATGAAATAAAAAAAAATAACAACCTTATAGTTTTGCGAAGTTTATCAAAAATCGGGCTAGCTGCTATGCGAGTTGGTTTTGGTGTAGCTAACGCATTAATTATTAAAGAAATAAACAAGGTCCGATTGCCTTATAACTCCAACATGTTATCTCAAAAATTCGCTGAACACTTGATTAACAACTTTCAGCTTGTCCAAAAACAGATCGACTACATAATTGATGAACGTAAGCGTTTAACTGATGAACTTAAAAAGAATAAATCGCTTACCGTATTTCCAACGGAGTCTAATTTTATTTTATTTAAAACAAAACAATCAGCCGATGAACTATTTTATCATTTATTATATAATGGGATATTAGTTCGAAACCTAAGTACCCATCCAAAACTAAATAACTGTTTAAGAGTCACCGTCGGAACTAAAAGTGAAAACGATCGTTTTCTCTCCGAAGTAAAGACCTACTCAATGAAGTAAGTTATCTTTAAATTTTTCTTTATAACATATATCAACCAACTTAATTTCGATGCCAAAAATCAAATCAATTTTATTACCTCTTTTTGCAGGAGTAATTATTTTTACCTGGGCAGTAGCTATTTTTTTTTATTACCAGGCAACTGTTCCTGTAGGAATAAGCACACAAACTGTAACTTTTAATATCACGCCAGGAGCGACACTAAAACAAGTATCTAAAAAACTTAAAAACCATAATTTAATAAGAAATGAAAACGCATTTCGTATGCTTGCTAATATTCGCCAAAAACAAACTCATATTCAGATTGGAGAATATGAACTGAATGAGTCAATGCTTCCAATTGACATTCTCAAGGTCATTACAAGTGGGAAAACTGTCCTTCAATTGATTACAATCCCTGAAGGGTATCGCATTACAGAAATGGCAGAGTTACTTGCTAAAAAGATATCAATAAACAAAGAAGAATTTATAAAAGAAAGTCGCGACAAAGGTCTGATAAAAAAATTAAACATTACTTCTAAATCCTTAGAAGGGTATCTATTCCCTGAAACCTACCACTTTAGCAAATACTCTTCAGAAAAAATAATTATTCAGACCATGATAAAAACGTTTCAAGAACGAATAAAAAGTCATAAAGTTCTCGACCAAATAAAAAATTCGGACATGACACTCCACGACGTTATTACTTTAGCCTCCTTAATTGAAAAGGAAACCGGAATGCATGGCGAACGCAAACATATTTCATCAGTGTTTCACAATCGCCTCCGAAGGAAAATGCGCCTACAAACTGACCCTACAGTTATTTATGCTATTAAAAATTTTGATGGCAATATACGCAAAAAAGACCTCGGAATAGACTCACCATATAACACATACCGACATAAAGGACTCCCGCCTGGACCCATTGCTAGTCCAGGGATAAAGTCAATAATTGCGGCAATAAATCCAATCAAGACAAATCACCTTTACTTTGTTTCTAAAAAAAATGGTAGCCATTATTTTTCTTCGAATCTCAAGGAACATAATCGCGCTGTTCAAAAATACCAATTAAAGAAAGTGACTCAGAATTAAAGATAATTGACTTTTCATTAGAACCCTACAAAACAAGTTTCTTTAATATCAAAAAAAGTACTGAGTTCCTTATACCAAACAACAGGTCCTATTAAATATTGAACAGAGTGTGATAAGTTTAAGCGTCTTTAGCAGAAAAAATTCCTGCCATTTCGAAAAGAGTTCTCAATTCTTTCTCAT
>JABHTG010000129.1 GCA_018697205.1 Nitrospina sp.
ATTAATTTTATATTCATTATGTTCAATAGAAGCATTTTTTGAAAAAATGGTGATGCCTCGTTCTTTTTCTAAATCATTGCTGTCCATGATGCACGACCCTGACAATTCATTAGCTCTAAACATACCACTTTGCCTTAATAGGCAATCAACAAGTGTGGTTTTCCCATGATCGACATGGGCGATAATTCCAACATTTCTAATGTGTGCGTTGTTCATAATGTTACGAATATTCTTTCTCTAGGTTAAGTTTTTTTAAAATTACTAGGTTGGCGATACCGCCGAACCACATATTGTATCCATTTTTTATAAAAATATAAAGTAAATACTGGGTTCAGAACTAATTAAATACCAATGATGAAACTAGTCTGATGTGGTTTTTGTACCCTGACGACTTCCCTCTGGTCATACGCCGAGAAGTTCCAGAGATTTTTTTACAACCTCATCGACAGGGTGCTCTAAACAAATCAATTTTTTGCAAGGCTCAGGTGTAAAACACTTGGTGAAATATAGATCACGACATGGAACGTCCTTAAAAAAAATATAATGACTTTTTTTATACGCGCTCCTTTCATGATAGGTATTCTGATAATCAGGCCCCACTAAAACCAAAGTGGGAATTTTAAGGGCAACCGAAATCTGAGCTGGGCCGGAACTATTATCGACCATTAAATCTGCTTCATTGATTAATGCAATACTTTGCCTTACGGGACCAATATAAATGAATGCTTCTTTGACCTGTTCAGTAAGAGAATCAGCAATAGTTTTTTCTTCGCTAGAAAAAATTCCCATCACTTGATAGCCGTAATCTGTAATCAATCTCTGTGACAACATGATAAATCTATCCAAACCCCAATGACGGATAGGTTGGCTCACAGCAGGATGAATAATAATAAGTTTTTTTGACGGGTCAACTCCGAGCTTGGTTAAATACTTTTTTGCCCACGAGGTCTCATCTTCTGTAAGAAAAAGTTCTGTGGATTTGTCTATTGGATTTAATCCAATTGCACGAATGCAATCTAAATCTTTTTCAATGGAAGCCCTATCAAGTTCGTGGTCAGAACCCAGCATAATATCAGTAAATTTTTCCCGAATAAAATAGCTTCTGCTGATGCACCAGCGTGCTTTGATTTTTTGGGCTAACCGTGATGACAAGTTCTTGGCATGCAGGTTTAAGATAATGTCAAATTTTCTTTGGCTTAATTGATTCGCAACCTTTGATATATCCGACGCACTTGCTTCTCCCGATAGTCCATAAACGGCCTCTAGATGTGGATTGTTTTCAAAGATTGGCTTACAAAAGTTAAAAGTTAAGACAGAGATAGAAACATCTGGCATCAAGGTATTAATATTTTTGATGACCGACGTTGCTATAACCGCATCACCTATACCGCGAAGCTTAATGATGAGTATTTTCTTTATTGAACTTAGTTGGTCTTTGACCTGCCCACCACCCCGGATATATTTCTCAAAGTATCTAAGGTACCCCAAGAATACTACTAACGAGTCTACCAGTGAGAAAACACAACCTTCAAAACCTTCTCTTACTCCTTTTCGCAATATCCAGTTTTTATAAAATTTTTCCGCAGGTGCCGTTAAGGCTCGTATAAACAAACTATATAAATTCAGACGAGGATTGATTTGATATAACTGGTCTGCTCCGTACTCCGAACGTTCGACGACATTAGCCATTACTTCGGCTATAGTATTTTCAGAAAAATAAATCGATTCGCCTTGTAAATGATTTTCTTTAAAAAATGATAGCGGCCTAATTTTTATTTCTTTCGTCTCAGTCCCACTAAACAGCAATCCAGACCGTGGATCATGAGTCCATTCTAGAGGGTATTTTAAGCAATGTTTAAGAAAAATAATATTTCTCTTTACTGGAAACCAAGTTCGTTGCACTGGCGTCAACTTAACGGTTTCGCAAATAGATTCTTTTAGAACTGTAGAAAAATATTCCCTGCCCTCCAACAATAGGTACCACGAGTACTTTTTAGACTGTATTCCTTTTTCCCATAGTTCGCATAGATTAGACGATTCACTTTCGAGCCAGTTTCCGCCATGGGTTTTTATTTCTTCTGAAATGGCGATAACATTAGGTCCAACTATTGTAATATTATCAAACCACATTTTTAAGCTATTGAAAGTTCCGAGGAGGTGGCGATCGGACCCTCGATATGCTATGATGACTAAAACGTTACTTGGGATGGCATAATTCATTGAAGAGACTTATAAAATTAAGCTAATTGGTTTTGTGCCTAAAGAATTTATATGTTGGACAATTTTAACATCTATTCTTTCAAAAAAATCTAGTTTTTTGATTTCTTATTATTATGTAGGAATATTTTTTTACTTTATTTTTTCGTAATAATAGAACCCGCTTTGTTCTTCAATTTTTCTTTAAAAACAATGTTTGGACTTTAAAAGATAGAAATAACGCATCATTTGTTGTGTTAAGTTAGGATTTAAAGCTATGGGAAGTAAGAAAGCCTTTATTACTGGAATCACTGGGCAAGATGGATCATACCTTGCTGAATTTTTGGTAGAAAAAGGTTATGAGGTTCATGGCATGGTGCGTCGGTCAAGTAGTTTTAATCGGGGCAATATTGAGCATCTGACCAATCGAGGTGATAATCCTTCACAAGATGTTACCTTACATTATGGGGATTTAACTGACCCTCAAAATATTGATAACCTCATATCGACTATTCAGCCTCATGAAATTTACAACCTTGCTGCTCAGAGTCATGTTGCTGTAAGTTTTAAAACCGCAGAATACACTTCTCATGTTAACGCGCTCGGTCCACTACGAGTACTACACTCGATAGTTTCAAACAATCTTCATAAAACCTGTCGGTTTTATCAAGCATCG
>JABHTG010000125.1 GCA_018697205.1 Nitrospina sp.
ACTTGTTTTGGATTAGCACCCATTCCATTGGGAACGGCATTTTTAATATGTGTAATCGGATAACTTGCCCGCGTGTTTTCAGTGAGACTTGCATCATCTAGATTGAGTCTACGTGTAATTGGATCCATAACTACATTTTCAAGAATAGTTCCAAATTGCCGAGTACATTGGTGAATTTCTGGTTCTGCTTCTTTAGAAAGACGAATGACCTTCGCATAGCATCCGCCTTCAAAATTAAAAACGCCTTTATCACTCCATCCATGCTCATCATCGCCGATCAAATCACGATTGGGATCAGCGGAAAGGGTAGTTTTTCCTGTGCCTGAAAGGCCAAAAAATACTGCAGAATCTCCATCAGAGCCGATATTTGCGGAACAATGCATTGAGAGCACTGAATGTTTTTTGGGCAAAAGATAGTTGAGAACAGAAAACACAGATTTTTTTATTTCCCCAGCGTAGTATGTGCCTCCGATCAAAACCAATTGCTTAGAGTAATCCACGACAACAAATACCTCCGAATTTGTACCATCAATCGATGGCACAGCTTTAAAGCTTGGAACATGAAGTATTGTGAATTCTGGAACATGATTAGCCAAGTTATCTAGGTCTTTTATTTGGATAAACATATTTCTTGCAAAAAGATTATGCCAGGCTGTTTCAGTAATAACGCGTATATGAAGTTGTTTCTCCTGATCTGCTCCAGCGCAGCAATCCTGAACGTATAGACTTTTATTTTGTAAATAAGCTAGTATGCGGCCGTACAATGCATCAAACTGTTCAACACCGAAGGGTTTGTTTACCTTGCCCCACCAAATATCGTCTTGACTTGTAGGCTCTTTAACAATGAACTTATCGTTAGGGGCACGGCCAGTATGTTGGCCTGTAGAAACTACTACCGGGCCTAAGTGTGAAAGTTGCCCTTCTCCGTTACGACTGATATGTTCATACAAGGCTGGGGTTGTCAGATTCCAGAAAATTTCTTTCGCGTTTCTAATTCCGTGGTGTTCCAACCCAACCTTATGTTTTAAGCCCTTTGTGGACATTGTAGAAAACTCCTTATGCGAGAATTTTTGAAAGAATATTATTTTGCTTAATAATAAGTTGTTTTTTAAATCAAAATCCTTAGTCTAAGGTCTTAGTGGCTCGCTTATATGTAGAATATTATCACAGATTATGGTGAGTCAAAATAGCAGACTCTAAAAATATTTGCCAAATAGCCCCTAACTTTGAGAAATTAAGAAGATACTGCAACCCTTCTCTTAATTTTTCGGTATTTATAGGCTATTTGTTAACAAATTATGGATATTTTCGGCCAAAAAAAAAATAACTCAGGGACTAAAATCCTAGCTCGAGCAAAAAGTGAATATAACGACATTTATGTCATGCAGAAGGGCTCCAAACGTGAAATGTGGTTTCGAAAAAAGAGCGATTTTTTTCTGCAAAGTCGGATTGACATTAATAAATTAGATGCTCTTATTTTAGTTTACACAAAAATGCTGGCCTGTGCGCTCCTATTAAAACCTGCACCAGCGAGCATACTGATGATCGGCCTTGGAGGTTCCACTGTGAGTAATTTTTTATCGCGTTTATACCCACAGGCTATATTAGACGTAGTTGAAATAGATCAGAAGGTCATAGATGTTTCTAAAAAATTTTTTTATTTAAAGGAGACACCTAATTATAAAATCTATAATGATGACGGACGTCAATTTATTAGAAAAATGTCGGGTAGAAAAAATTACGATTTAATTTACCTCGATGCTTTTAAAAGTGGATCAATCCCATTTCATCTCAAAACTATTCAGTTTTACGAAGATGTGAATCGAGTTCTTTCTGCAAGAGGGGTGGTTGCATCTAATTTGTATGGGAAAAGTAACCTACTAAAGCCAAATGACTGGAAAACATTCTCTGGCCAATTTAATAAGATCTATTGTTTTGAAGACTATGACAGTGTAGCAACGGTTCTTCTTGCAACAAACAGAATAGAGACTTGGGGTATGAGTGATTTTATTCATGCCGCAAAAATATTTCCTTTATTAGTACCGTTTTCTTTTTTAGATATGGCTAAAACCTACCGTGTAGATAAATTAGAAAAAGATGATGGTGCAGTGTTTGAAGATAATTTCTCCAAAGGTGGGTTTGATCAAATGATAGAAAAAAATAATTTAGATCGTACAAAATTCGTTTCTTACCCAATTAAAAACTTTGAGTGAGAAAAAAGTAATTTAAGAGGAAAGCGTTTTCTTGGCATCAAAAAATTGAATACGATTGTTGCACATATCTGCGACTGCAAGGAGGTCATTGTATGTGTCCATCCAACCTATCCGGTTAAATTGCCCAACGCGTCTTCCAGAATTTCCATAAACTCCTTGAACATTTAAGGAGGAATCTAAATGAAGAATGCGACTGCTCCAGTGATCAGAGGCAAAGATTCCATGGGTGTTAGAAAAAGTCATAATATATAGATCTCCAAACGTTGTATCTTTTTTCTTGAGACTTGCTAATAAATTTCCTTGTAAATCGTAATGTTTAACGAGGTCTTCTGACTGATCGGCAACAAGATATTCTTCATTTTTGAGACAACAGATGCCTATAGGATGCTTCAAATCTTTTGGGGTAACTGAACTTATAAGCTTGCCATTTGGATCATAAACTTGAATTCGGTGGTGAACAGTGTCGGATACCCAAAGATTGTCTTCATTATCAATAGAGGCTGAAAAAACATTGCCTAAACGTTGTCCTTCTTTTTCACAGTCACCAAATGTCAAAATAAGACCTCCATCTGGCGAGAATTTTTGAACTCGTTGGTTATTCATGTCAACAACATACACATTGTCATGTCGATCTAGTTGCACGCTGACAGGATATTGGAATTTACCGGGACCATTACCCCACCCTCCAAATCGGGCCAGACATATCCCGGATTGGGATATCCGACTTACATGATGGTTTTCTTGGTCTACGCAAAACAAGTTTCCTCTAGTATCAAAAGCTAACCCCATAGGTTGCGCAAGAGTTCCTATAGCAGGGCCCATAGGAGTAAGGGATTGAGTAAGAGTTGGCACTAGTTCAAAAACAGATCTTTTTTTATTGCATGCACTAGTTTGGCGAAGAAAGTCGAAAAGACGACTTAGTCTATTGCATATTCTAGAGCGGCGGATGAAATTGAATTTTAAATTTTCGAGGTTATTCTTTATTTCTTCCTTTTCATTCTCTAATTTTATAGAGAGGTCAAGGTGTTCTATATTTTGTTCAAGATTTAGGTTTGATTCTTGATTCTTTAAGTTAGGTAAGCGAAAGTTTAAATTTTTTATTTCTTTTGCGATACGATTGACCTGAATTTCTTCCTGTGAATGGTATGCTGCTAAACTCTCATAAAAAGATTTCGCAGATGACTCCTGAGTCATTTTTTTATTACTGGCAAGCAAGGCGGCGCCAATTATAAGTCGATTAATATTGTTGTCTTCGTTGACCTCAAGAGTCAAAATCATCCGTCGGAGAAGGCTGATCTGAAAATTAACAATAGAAATATTATTATTGATTGAAATAGGCGATCGTTTATCCTGTGGATTGACATGCTTTAGTTGCTGACACAAGCTTCCATACTGACCGTAAAGACCGCTTAGTTGGTCCTCTAATTCTTTATTTTTTGCATCATAATTAGTTTGTGATTCTAGAACTTGAAACAATTGTTCCGCAAAAGCATCGGGTAAAGAATCCGTGGGGTAGGCATTATTTCCTATAACGAGTTGATTAGACTTAATTTTAAATTGGGTATTTTCTATATTGTAGACGTTGACGATTTCATCAATATTTAAGTCTTCTACATCAAAGGGTACAGGAGAGAAGTAATTTTGATTAAGTTTTGTTATCAAAGGCGCATTATTTTTTCCCCAGTGAGCAATCCATATATCGATAAGGTCTCTCCATAATGTATCTATGATGGTATGAGTAGGTCGGGTTTCATGAATGCCAAGCAAAATTTTTGGTATGACTTGATTGTTAGGAGGTACCTCGATAATTTGGCTCAAAGCTTCTCCCATCTGGTGGCTATCAGTCGAATTTTGAGCACAACACTTAAAAGCGATAAGTGTGGAGCGAAGCTCGAAAAGTAAGGGTACAAACAGAGAAGTTATTCGATTATTAGCGTGAAAATTGGTGAGAAAAACACCCCACTTTGACTTATCTTCTTGTAATTCCGCAAAGGCTTCGACTAACGCCATTTCATTTTTTTCCTTGATTGCAAGTTTAGAGGAAAAAATATCTCCTAATGCTTTCAACCGTTTAATCAGGTCACTGCAGCCTGCTTGAATTATTTTGGATGTTTTTTGTGCGCTAATTATGTTGCTTATGTACTCTGCCAATTGAGCTGATAGCTTACAGTGCTGGTAAGAGAGAGCGCGAACTTTCCGAAATAGCACTTTGTCTTGTTTTTCCATTTCGAACAATTCTTGATTGAAAATACGAGGGTCTTCTCGGTCTTCAAGTATTTCTAGTTGTTTTTTAAATCCTTTGAGGCTGAGCTCCTGGGCTACTTTCTCCCAGGCTTCACAAGCTTCTAAAACGCTTTTTTGCGAATGGGTTATTTGCCTAGAAAATATTTCAAGCCCATTCAAAAGAGTTGTTTCATCTTTTAATGGGCTATCTCTCTTTAGAGCTATACGACTAATGTTTAAAAGACTACTTGCGTTAAAATTTTTTGCCGAATCTGGGTGATTTTTTTGAGCCTGTATAAGTTGGATAGCTTCTGCATAACTTTCGATTGCCCTTAAAGGCTCTTTCGATTGCTCCGCAATTTGTCCTTGGAGCGTTAACCACTCTGAATTTTCCGAATCCGATTGAACTTTTTCTTCGACCAAGGATTCCAAAGACTCAGAAGGTGTTGAAAAAGAAAATACGCGTGGATTAAAAGTTAGGCCTACTTGTAATTTTTTATCAGGTCCTACGGCTATTAGACAAGGAGCCTTGAGAGGCGAAGAGTTGTCAGCTTGTTCTATAGAACTTAGGAACTGGCCAAACGGAGAAAATATTTGAATACGATTATTATTTAAGTCTGTTACGTAGAGCAGGTCATTATCTCCGATTGAGACACAAAGAGGGTACTGAAACTCACCATCTTCTTCTCCTCGCTGGCCAAAAGTGAGAGTTTGCTCCCAATTTTGATTAAATTTGACGATTCGATGATTGCCACTATCACTTATGAAGTAGTTTCCTTGACTATCCTTCCCTATTGAAGTTGGAAACTCAAATGCCGGCGAAGAAAAAAGGTTAGCTGAGGTTTCGTAGAAATAGGCAAGATGTTCTTCCAGAACTGTCCCACGTTGACCAATCCATCCCAGAGACTTTCCTTCTGAGGAAAACCATTGAAGGCGATGGTTATAACGCTCTACCACCAATATACGGCCACAGTTCTCGACCATAATATCGTAAGGCTCATTCAGTTCGCCTTTTCCTTCTCCGTATGATCCAAAAGTTTGTTGATGGTTTCCTTGCGAATCAAATTTTTGAATTCTATGATTCCAACTGTCTGCCACGTAAATATTTCCATGTTTATCTACCGTGATACCCTTGGGGTAATGAAATTGGCCATCGCTCTTACCTTTTTCACCAAAATTCTTTAATAGTTTATCGCCATTGTAAATTTGAACCCGGTGGTTAAAATCATCAGCAATAAGAAAATGTCCTTGAGGAGAAAAGGCAAATCCAGAAGGAGGAGAAAGCTCTTCAAGGGATTCATCATCTGAGCGAAATAAATTTTCAAAATCAACAGATAGCATGGATTCGAATACAGGTTATTTATAGAACACGGTAGGTTTGTGAAGGTTGAAAACACCTAAAGTCACAAATACAACCAAACACATCTTTGTTGTATTTAATCATAATCGAATTTATAAAACAAATCATATCGAAAAAGGATTACCTATTGGTGATAAGCATTAAGTTGTTTTAAGTGAATTAATTTATGCTTGTAGTATTTAGGGAAGATAGATAATTATAGTTTTTTTAAACTTTATAAGTGTTAGTCTTAGATAATCTTCTTGCTTAGAGTCATAAAGGCAAATCTTTGTTAAATATTATATTCTTAGAGAGAATAAATTTTACCTCTATATAAGCTTACTAGAAGGTGCAGGAGGGAGTGACTTATAATCCGATGGCCAAAAGTCGAAAGTACTTTCTCAAAACTATTTTCTTTAAGTTTAGGGCGAAATACTATTAGTCGAATATGATTATACTCAGGGCTTGATAATTAGAGGATCAATTGTACTGTCAGATACAGTACGCGAACTTTGTATTCGGAAGCGGCGTAGAAGCATTGGGAAAAGCATTTTTAATGCATCGAGTTTACTTTTAAATAAGACAATTCCTTGCCCACGGTATGTGAAATATTTAATATCATTGAACTGATATTTTAAAATAGTCCACAGATGCCGAAAGTACATCCTTAAAGAATAATTTCGAATAAGTACGAAGATATCATTACGTTTACAAAGGTAAGTATAACGGTCACTGTAGAGTCCAACAGTGGCAGTCCCTATATGATAAACCTTCGCCTCGGGGAGGTAAATGCACTTAAATCCTTGTAACTGCCCACGCATATTTATATCAACATCTTCAGCAAAAATAAAGAAGTCTTCATCAAAAACTCCTACTTGCTCAAAGAAATCTCGCCTATAAATACCAGCGCCAGCGCAGGCACCAAATACGTAATCCTCTTGATTATATTGGCCAACGTCTTTTTCTCCTTGACCGCGACCACCCCCTGCTGACCATGCATGGAATAAGTCTCCCGTATTGTAGAACACATCGCGCTGGTCGAGAAACATCATTTTTGTGGTACCCATACCACATTCTGGATGGCGCTCCATTCCTTCGTAAAGCTTAGATAGCCAAGTCGACTCTACCTCAATATCATTGTTAAGTAGGCTAATATAAGTACCGGTTGCTGCCTTTATCCCCTGATTACAAGCAACCGCAAATCCCATATTTTTTTTATTTTTGATTAGGTGGACTTGTGGATAATTCTCTTCGATCATTTGGCGGGATCCATCGACTGACCCATTATCGACTACGATTACCTCATAACTATCAAAATCGGACCGAGCTAGGGAGTCTAGGCACATACCGACAAATTTTATTCCGTTCCAGTTTGGAACAATAACGCTAATTTTCAAAATAGAATTCTTCCAATTAATTTCTAAAATGGCACATAAACACTATAACTTTATCGGCAGACTAGATAAAATTCTAAACCAATTGAGCATCGATGAATTTATATTCTAAGTTCCTGCAAGTAATTTTTTAGCTCCAATATGATTAGAAGTCAATGCTAGACAATTTTCCAGATACTTTTCTCTTCGATGATCGGAAATTAGGCGGGCTAGACGAAACCAGGCATTCGCTTGAACGTGAGGGTAGCTTTTTCTATTAGAGGCTACTTGTTCAAAGTTTTTAATTGCAGAATTTAAATGCCCTGCCCGTTCTAATTCTGATGCTAGAGCATAGTGTAAAAGGCTATTCCCGGGGTCATTTTTAAAGAACTCATTTATTGTTTCATGCTCTGGTTGTTGTTGATTTTTAATTTTTGCCAATTCTTTCACCAAGCGGGTACGCACCCATTCACGATCACTCATCAATGCAATATTTTGGGTATCTCTATATAAGTTTTTTAACCTAGAGGCATCTTTTAATTTTCCTAACGCGTCGACTGTCCACTCCCAACAATCAATTTTTTCTGGGAACTGGGATATTACGCGGTCTAAGGCGTTTGTAGCTTGTCTATATTCTTTCTGCTCAATATGTATTTTAGCAAGCAGGTAATAGTTTTCAGAGTTGTACTTAAACTTCTTTATTTCTTCCTTGATTAATATTTTTGCTTCATCGAGCTGTTTTAATTTAATTCGTTGTATTGCTAACCAGATTCGATTGTCAGGACGATAAGGGGCAATTCTTAAAACTTCTTGGTAGCAAGAAGCAGCTTCATCAGCCTTATCAAGTGACGCATAAATCTCTCCCATATAATCCCAACCATCTGCGTCTTTAGGATTGAGTTTTAAAAGTTTTTTACATTGAGTCTTGGCTTTGCTTATTCTGCCTTGTAAGAAGTCCTCACGACTAATGCCGGGGGCATGTCGTTGTTCACCCGTCAAGGATTTCATTAAGCGCATTTTTTCTAAGAAAGATAGAGACATTGGGTTGTTTGGAATAGATGTTATCGCATCAAGGCGGTAAACAGGAAAACGCGCCAAAACAACTTTAATTAAACGATAGCGAAGGCCAGTAATCTTTTCAAGAGTATCTATATTAAGATCTTGAAATGATTTGATAAGATAGATAGGTTTGTGTTTTAAAAGTCCTCCAATAATTGAATCAAAAAAACCTTCAAGAGAAGGGTGATCCCAGGGACTGATAGAATAATGTATATAATTGTCAGAAGCAGGAGAACCTGTAAGGTGATAGATTTGAGAAAAAGTTCCCCAGACATAAATTCTTTGGCCAGACTGATTTCTTCGACGCAGCAGTCTCTTTAACTGTTTTCCAAGATAAGGTAAATAAAGATACTGGTCGAATTTTTCATAGCGTATAAGCGTACTGGCTTGGAGTGGCAATAGGTAAAAAGGTGCGAGAGACTCTAGATTCCAAGCGAGCGAAAAAATAAATATTGATCCCCAAACCCAAGAAATAAGATTTGAGTTTAAAGCCCAATCTGCTCCAAGTCCGGATGTGACACAGAGCAGTGCAATCCATGGTAGATAGTGATAACGAGAAAAGGTTCGCTGAGCGATCATCATAGCTATTGTTACTACGACAAAGGCAAGTAAAAATGGATGATTATTAGAAATAATGGCGATGACCAGAGCCGGGAGGCCAGCGACCCAGACAGGAAGAGTTTGTTTGGCGATCGTATACACTTCTCGCAAGATGCTGAAGTACATCTGTTTTGTTTTTACAAGACGTAAAGTGGTAGCCAGTCGAGTGCTATTTTGATTCCTAGAGGTAGTATCCATGTATCCGAGCTTCCAATCTATAATACATGACAACAATGCAGGGACTGTTGCTCCCAGTCCCATAATGAGAGTAGCTTGTGATCCATATATAATTGCCACTGGTATTATCATTGCGGGAACATATATCAGGGTAGTAATTTTGAAGAGAGATGCGAGCCCAAAACATAAACCAGCAAAAAAAATACTTTCCGGACCGGACTCTATAAACATTAGCCCAGTAAAAATAAAAGGCAGATAGAACTGCTCAAAGTTAAAAGAGCCTGCTATAAGATCAGGACTGGTCCCATAAAACGCATAGAGCAAACTTGCTATAAGTGCTGCAGTTGGGTTTAGTGTAAACGTCCATGTAGCATAATATATGGCGGTTGAAGATAGTAAGTGAAATACAGTTTGGAGTCGACGTAAACGCTGAACACCTCCTTTAGGGTCTCCGTATAGAAAATCCAGAATCGGCATTTTCCAAAATGGGTTTCCAATGAGTTGGATGTCTTTTTTCCATTTAAAGCCGATCTTGGCAAACCGGGCGCGGTAGGTATAGATTGAAAAATCATCATCTAGAGGGAAATTTGTGAATGGCAACCGGCAAGAAAGAGCCGTTATCAGTACCGTAAGAGGAAATAAAAATGTATGATATTCCATGAGTTGTTTCTTACACCTTGATGATCAGCTGTTATAAAATTATCTGAATTAAGATTTATTTATACACTACCTACAATTTTTTCAATGGGTTTTTTTAAGACGTCCTAAATTCTATAGACTCAGAAGTTTCCTTTAGGAAAAGATCTTTACTTATAAGGGTTTCAATAAGTTAAGCCTTGAAGATACTATCGGTTATTTTAACGTATTAAGTTAGGTCGTAGGAGGTTTTCATAGATCTAGGGATTTATGAGAAGAGAGTTTATTTTTAGAAAATCCTGCATAGTCCTTTATGCCACCACTAATAAAATATCCTTCGTCTGGAACAACCAACTCAATTTTAGTCACAGGTGCTTCCAGTGAAATGGGAAGTGTCCTTATTAAACAGCTGTTAAGTAATTCCGGATTGGAAATTAAGGCCATGGTTCACTGCTCTGTAGTGAACGTACTTGGTTGTGAAATCAGGCAAGGTAATCTAAATAACCCGGGTTCATTGGTTCAAGCTCTTTCAGGTATCGATACAGTAGTTCACATGGCAGCATTGACTAAAACTCCTAGAGAATCGGATTATTTTGAAACCAACGTTAGAGGAACACAAAATCTTATTGATGTATGCTCAGCAGGTGGGGTAAAGAAAATTATATATATAAGTTCCTCTGCGGCATCGTTGAATGGTGGTGGATATTCACGAAGTAAACTTGAAGCTGAGCAACGTATTAAGAGATCTGGTATGAAGTGGGTTATTTTACGTCCATCGGAAGTATATGGCCAAAGGATGGGTCCTATCAATCGGCTAATCAATTGGATTCAAAAGTTTATTTTTGTGCCTGTGATAGGGGCCGGGCAATGCAAACTCAGTCCAGTTTTTATTGACGATGTGGTTTCCGCGATAGCATTATCTATATTTAATAAAGAACTCGAAAATGAAACTATAGTTTTGGCTGGTCCCGAAGAGTTGACTTTTAATGATTTAGTGGACCGTATAGCGCTATATTTTGGTGTAAACAGATTTAAACTGCACTTGCCAGCAGATTTGATTAAGTTTGGTATAATAGTAACGTCACGAATTGGAATAAACACTTTGGTGTCCGATCAAATCCCTCGTCTTCTCTGTAAAAAAAATTATGGGATAGATCTTGCCAGAGAGAAATTAGATTACTCTCCGTGCTTTCTGGAAGAGAGTATTAAAAAAAATACCATTACCTGCAAGGATTAAAATATTTTTCAAAGCGAGCGATATAGATCCAAATATTTTTTAATAATTCCCTCCCACCCAAAAAGTATACGCACTTGCTCCCTTGCCGCTTCTCCTATCTTCTTACGTAGTTTTTGGTCTGTGAGTTGAGCTATTTTATTTGCCAGTTCTTGGTCGTTGCCATTGAAAAGAAAACCGGTTTCATTGTCTGAGATTATTTCATTAGCAACGCCGACGGGTGTAGAAATAATAGGTAAACCAGCAGCTGCGGCTTCAAGAATGGGTTGCCCAAAGTTTTCATAAAGAGAAGGATATACAAAAACATCTCCCTTGGTATACCAGCCAAATAGTTTGTCTTGTGAGACGGGCCCAACAAAGCTAACACGGTCATTAATACTTAAGGTTTGGCATAATTGTTTTAATTCCTTTAAGTATCCCGACTTTGAAAGGCTAGACGTTTTTTCTTCTCCACCCACCAAGGTGAGATGAAAAGAGGTAGGTAGTTTTGCTACGGCCTTAAGAAGTATTTCAATGCGGCGGACTCGTGCAATTCTTCCTACAAAAAGAATATTAATCGTATATCCATTATGGTTGATCGGACTATCAACATACTCATCAACATCAATGCCCATAGGAATTATGTGTATCTTTTTTTTGGAAATCCCAAATTCTATTGCGTCTTCGTATTCCAACTTTGAAGAGACAACCACGGCGTTTGCATTTTTTGCAGAAGCTTTCCAGGTCAACGCATCGTAAAGTTTATAGGGAGTATGTTGATTGCTAGGGAGGTATTTTTTATACCCAAGAAGCGAGCCGTGGGTATTTAAAACTTTTGGCTTCCTTTTTAATTTGGCAAAAAAAAACCACAGTCAGTTTGAAAGTTTCGGTAATTGTGTGCGTGTAAAATATCAAAATTTTTAAGGTGCGAGACCATCCCGGGATTTATCGCATAACGCATAAAACGGAACCACTCGGGTATTCGTGTTACATCAACATTATCTATTGTTTCAAGAGATGGCAGGTCTGGGTCAATATCAGAGTATGAGGTAAGAACAGGTGATTTAACGTTATTAGAATTTAATCGACGAGATATCTGGAAAGCTTGGTTCACAGGCCCACAGACATATGGCAAAAAAGTTTCTATGGTTCTAAGTACGATCAAAGTTTTTCCAATTTAGATGGGTTTTGCCCTAGAGAGTTTAGCTGGACTTGTTCTTCTAGAGATTGTTTTTCGCTATGCAAAATCCCCATATGTTGAGTCAAGGTTCTTACTTGGTTAGTTAGTGAAGAGATGCGGATAGAAAAATGAAGACAGATAGTCACCAAAAAAACTAGACCGAAGAAAAAAAGTGTCGATGTGAATAGGGTAGCTCCAACTAGGTTTGATATAGATACTAGTAGGCCCTCTGAAATAGAAAGCATCAACATCATAGATCCTGCCACTAGCCATCCCATAGAGTATTCTTCATTCAGGTGACGTCGTCTGACAAGCTCGAACACATAAGCTACGAGAAAGATACAGATCAAAATTGCAATTATTCTAATTCGTGGTGGCATAGTTTTAGATCCGTGGTTTTTTTCTTAGGAGAGTAACAAAGATTGATAAGAACATTTTAAATACATAATAAATAGATTGAGATCCGTCGTGCATTGATTTGTTAATCTTACTTGGATGCATTTTTACCGGAATTTCTCGAGTTTTAAATCCATACCGGTTGAGCATGATCAAAAAATCCGCGTCTGGATAATCGGGTGGATAATGATCACTGGCAATAAGGTCAATAGCTTTTCCTTTAATCGCTTGAAAACCAGAGGTTGGATCGGAGACCCTTTGTTGGCAAAATAGTGATGCCAGTTTTCCAAAAACGAACATTCCAATCCGTCTTGCGATGGATATTCGATAGGTATCTTGTCCCAAAAAACGAGAGCCAATGATTACATCTGCATCGCTATTTATAACAGCTCTTAATAAGTCTTGAATAGATGTGGGGTCATGCTGACCGTCTGCATCCATTTGGACAACTAAGGAGTAGTTATGTTTAAGTGCGTAAATATAGCCAGTTTGTAAAGCGACACCATATCCTGAGTTGTATGGAAGCGAAATTACACGCGCTCCACATTCTTCCGCGATTTGGGCAGTTCGATCCACAGAACCATCATTGACAACAAGAATTGGGGTTTCAGGGACGTTTTCTTTTACTTCTCTTATTACTTGACCAATACTTGCTTCCTCATTAAAAGATGGTATGACAATAAGAATTTTATGATTGCTGTCCAAAGGTACATTCTGGCGTAGAGGGATAATTGGCTCCTTTGGTAAAAACTCTAGAGAAATGCCTTGTTCTGTAACCCATTCTGTTTTCTTGAGTTTAAGCTGATTCAATTGTTTTTTCCGTTATCGTTGAAGATAGGTCAATTTTTCGTAAACAGGTACGTCTGTCTTGAGATTTTCCTTAGAAAGCTTGCTATTTAAAAATTCTTCTATGCATCTTTAGATAGAACGGGTTTTGAACAAATAAACTTAACACTACAACGGTTTTATTCTAGAATATTTATAAGTTATTGTAAATGCTTGGTTTATTATTCTATTTTAAGTGGTGTGGTTTTGGTGAAACGGTTCTTTTAGGGGGCAGCGATATTAAATGAATTATTTATTTTAGTGTTCTAATTTTTTCTCGCATCAACCAATTTTGTTTATGCGGTATTTTTTCTCTATCTTTACATTACAGGAATAGACCTGTTAGAATCGCCTCTAATATAGGTTACACAAGAAAATTATGAGAGAAGAGGGGTCCCTTGACTTATGAGTGAAAAAGGATTGATCGTTACGCTACTTATTATTTTGGGAATAGGGTTCTTTGGTGTCATGTTCGTTGTTTTTCCGTGGATTTTTAGCCGTGGTTTTTCAAATTGGACGCAGACACTGATGGATGATGGTTTGATCATCGTTTGTTTAATTATGTTTGTGTATGGTTTTTATATGAATACCAAAATGCATTGAATTAATACTTCACTTAGGTCCAGTTTCTACCATCGTTTTATAGCGAAAATTTCTCAGGATGTCGTATTTTTTGATAGAGCAGCCAAAGTAACATGGATGTTAAGCTTAAGCTACAGGCTCCTAGAGCCCACTCACCTATATAAAAAGTAACCGCAAGGTTGAATAGTAGAACCCCAAAATATAGAATTGGGCCAAGTAGGGCCTGTGCAGGAAATATTTGTTCTTTGTAAGGAAATATTTTGTTTAGATACCCATCTAGCCTCGTGAAACTGTAAATAATACATGTGCCTACCAGCAACCACCCAAAAAAATTTGTAAGGGGAATCTTGAAGTATTCTCCTTGTTCCTTATAGGTGTAAATTTTTCCTAGAAACCAGCGGTCTCCCTGAAATGCGACCGGATCAATGACAACGTCCATTAGCATAAAAAATACAGCACCAGAAAACACTACTCGCAATGATTTTCTGACGTGCTTGTTTTCTTCCAGTCGTATGTCCCACCGATTTATTTTTATAGGGGACCACAAAAATAGGGCCATTGTATAGGCTACGTAAGCAAGAAAAGAATAGGATAACGAATCCATGAAGGGCACATTAGATATCCAGAGTTCCTGCCCTCTGGTTGTTTCTATGTATTCATAAAACCCGTATGGAAATCCGATGCGAGTCGAAGAGTATTCTGAAAGGAATGCAATGGAGTAGGCTAATAAGGTAAAAATAATAGTGCGAATTAGCCCCATATTGAGAATTGCGATGGTCAGGTAGAATGCAAGAAAAACAAAGACATAGGGGCGGAGTAAAATAGTTCCTAAAAGTAACGATGGCCATTCCATATCAGTTTTCAGCGGGCTACGTAGTTATTTTTTTTAAACCAGTCCACCGATTGCCTCAGCGCATGTTCGACGGGTTTTTGGGGTAGCCCAAGCTTCTTAATTGCTTTAGAGGAGTCAAAATACATAAAGTACTTTGCCATTTTTACTCCAGCCAAGGGGACTGCAGGTGGTTTCCCAGTCAAATGATTTGAGATCAGTTCGCAAACCCAGCCCGCGCCTAATGCTACCCAAAATGGCATTTTTATACTAGGTGCCTTCAGACCGGTAATCTTTTCTAGTGTGATTAGAATTTCAAGTAAAGACATGTTCTGGTTTCCCAAGATGTACCGCTCACCAGGAATCCCTTTGTGTTCTGCAAGAATATGGCCTCTGGCGCAATCTTTAACATCGATAAGGTTAAGACCGGTATCAAGATAAGCAGGCATTTTACGGTTTAAAAAGTCTAATATGATTTTACCTGTGGGTGTTGGCTTGATATCTCTTGGTCCAACTGGAGTGCTTGGGTTGACAATAACGATGGGCAAGCCAGATCTGGCATACTCCAGAACCACTTGTTCTGCTTGGTATTTTGATCTTTTGTAGTCGTTAGATAATGTGTTTTTATCGAACAAAGTATTTTCAGTTGCGGGTGAGGTGTCATCGTTGAGCCCGATACACCCTACGGTACTTGTGTACACGATTTTTTCAAGACCCTTATCCTTAGATGCCTGAAGAATTTTACGAGTCCCTTCCACATTGATATCATAAATGAGTTGTTGGTCACGATCCCATAAGCTGTAATAAGCGGCGGTGTGGTATAAAACGTTACAGTCGCATAGGGCAGACTGGAGTGACGCTGAATCTCTGAGGTCACCGTGAGCTATTTCTAAATCCAATCCATCTATATTGGCTGTGTCTGTTCCCTTACGAACGAGGACTTTTACTTCGCGCCCATCGTCAAGCAGTTCACGTAATATAGCAGAGCCTAGGAAGCCAGTAGAGCCGGTGACCAGAGTTTTCATTGTTTAAAGAGGAAGGGTAGTTGATAAAAAAATAGAAGACCTCTATAATTTTTATTGTTTTACGATACGTCTAACAAATAAGGTTGTTTTATTAGGTACCAAGCACCAGACATGATAGATCTAATCGAAATTAAATGAATATTTTTATTTGCGAATTTTTCCTTAAACTAGAGAGATGATCTTTGAGTTTTTTTTCAGTTTCAAGTTTTAGCAGGTGGTTTAATATTTCTGATTTTACCTCATCTAACGCGATCGAGTTTCTTTCTTTTTTTTCTGTAAGTTGAATGATATGAAAGCCGAGAGAGCTCTCAATGATATTGCTAGTCTCTCCCACCATTAGTTTGACCATGACACGGGAAATTTCAGGGAGAGTCTGATTTTTCATCAGAAAGCCCAGATCTCCACCTTTTTCCGAGGTCTTGGGGTCTTCTGAAAACTCTTTTGCGACGCTTTGAAATGACTTCCCCTCTTTTAGAGATAAAGAAGCTTGGTTAATTTTTTTTCGAGCCTCATTTGTAACCCAATCGATGATTTCTTTGGCCTTTGCTCGGTCCTCCGTTAATTCAGCTTTCCCATCATCCGGACCCGGAATTGCTACATAGATGTGACTCACCTTAAAAGTTTCAGGGTTCATGAAGGTCGCTTTATTCTTTTGATAAAAAGATTGTACCTTATCATCGTTGACCTGGACCTGTGGAGCGATATTGGTGCGAACAAACTCGTCTTTAACCAGAGCCTTTGTTATATTTTGTTTAAGAACATCGAAGGTGAGACGCTGTGCTGCAAGCGCAGCAAGAAAAAGCTTTTTGTCGGGGAACTGGGTCTTGATATGGTTTAGTTCACGATCGATTATGGCGGGGTCAATATTGATATTTTGTTTGAGGCCTTGCTGATAAACAAGTTCGTCATCAATGGCTTTCATCAAAAGTCGCTGAGCGATCTTTTCTTCATCTACAGTTTCTATGTCTTTACCCTGCCGGTTGGACAGCAGCCGGTAGGCAATCATCTCCCGCTTGAGCAAATCAGAGGTCAATTTGGTTCCATTGACGGTGGCCACGGTTTGTGGGACAGTCTTCCCGTTGATAGTAAACGCCCCTTTGGTTTCAGCTTGCGCCACTCCAGACAGAGTGACCAAAAAAAACGATAGATATAGTAAGTGACGAAAAATGAATGTGATTAGGTTCATCTGGGGTTCCTATGTCATTAAGGGACTGCTTAAAAATACTCTAAAAAGATCGTTCCTGTGATTCGAGACAAATATTAGGTTGATCATGGTAAACCCCATGTGAGATTAGGTCAAGAGTCTGGCTTGAATAACTTAAGTAGAGTAATAAAACTAAGACCAGGTATTTTAGGGCGTTTATCTTTAGAGAGTAAAAAGGTTAAGCTTTATTTAAGTTGAGGTAGATTCATAAAAATGAGTAAATCTAAAGATTATTACCAGTTCAATCTTTTGTGCCTTAATAAGAGTTCTGCGTAGAGAATAAAAAAAATCCCCGACCAGGAGACCGCTCCTGAATCGGGGATTTTGAAAAGAGACTTGAAAAAAACTTACTTAGAACTTGGTATCAGCTTGAACATAGAACCAAGTGCTATTCTGATTATTGTTGACACCAGTAGTATCTGCTGGAGATCCGGCACCATTCAATAATGCAAAGGTGTTTGTGGTCCAGTAGTGTGACCAACCAACTTGGATATTGGTATTAGCGTCATACTTATGAACCAATGTAAGATCCAACTCGGAACCCAATGAATTACCTTGGCTAGTAGCGTCGTTAAGTAAGGTATTAGCTGCAACGGATGTTCCGTTATCGTCATCCATGTCTACAGCGGTAGCAAACCAATGCATATCAGCCTTAGCTGTCCAACCTGCTCTTGGTTTCATTTTCAATTTAACAGCCATATCTTGGAGACCCATTCCGTTTGTTCCTAAGAAAGCACGGTTTAGGTAATGATCCATGAGGCCATAGAACTTATGACCGGTATCATACATGGTATCAAATCCACCCCAATCTGAACCAGTAACATCGTCATCATCGTTACCTGAAAGATTATCATACCAGAGTGTAACGGTTGGGCTGAATTGTACGTTTTTGAAAGTTTTACCTACTCGGATACCAAACATATGAGCATCTCGGTCGATATCAGACAGAGCATCTATGTAGGTTGTAGCACCAATGCCGGTAGCTTCATTAAATTGTTCTGCTATTACAGCAGCATCACCGAACTGGTGGTAGTACTCAACACGATAGTCTAAACCACCCAACTTACCAGTTTGTCTTGCACCTACTGTGTACCAGGTGTTTTCTATTCCAAGATTAGTAGTATTGTCATTGTAAGATCCTCTATCATCTTGAACAACGAAGTAACCTGATAAGTTGCCACCCAGAACTCCTTGCGTATTGGCATGGAAAGTGTGAGTTGCATCGTCACCTGCGAGAGAAGAATTTTCTGCACCTTGGTTAATATTCTCAATGTATATATATGAGAGGGTATGGTTGCCACCTGAATGCGTCAAACGGATCGCATCAGCACTAGCAGCACCCTGAGTCCAGCCAGTGTGACCGAACAGACGATGACCATCTACTACGACTTCTTGTCGACCGACCTTTGCATCAACGCCAACGCCGTAAAAGTTTTTAAACGTAACAAACGCCTGATGTAATCCAACATCATTAGCCCCGTCATTAGTTTCAGTTCCGGCTTGATTCTGTTGCCTTCGATCAGTGCCATCGGTGCTTGTACCCCATTGTCCAGTTGATTGCATCTGGATGAACACTTCAGTATTCGCGTTCACATTGGCCTTCGCATTCAAACGAACACGAGTATCAAAAAATTTATCTGGTGATGTTACATCAGTGGAATCACTGTTCTCATTGTATCTCGGTCTGAACTGCCCACTGAA
>JABHTG010000068.1 GCA_018697205.1 Nitrospina sp.
CTGCTACAATATCATCTGTAATGAGATCGTCGAGTAATCCATCTAAATCGTCTGCCCCTTCTGTAGAGTTTACTGCTGGAAGTGCATCGCCTAGGTTGTCTTTTTCATCACCTGCTACAATATCATCTGTAATGAGATCGTCGAGTAATCCATCTAAATCGTCTGCCCCTTCTGTAGAGTTTACTGCTGGAAGTGCATCGCCTAGGTTGTCTTTTTCATCATCTGCTACAATATCATCTGTAATGAGGTCGTCGAGTAGCCCATCTAAATCGTCTACCCCTTCTGTTGATTTTGTGGCATCTATTCCCGTTTTCTGATCTTCCTCTGTTTCAAGGGTGGTTTCTTCCTTATCGGAATTTAAATCCTCTTTTAACAAATCGTCTAGTAAATTATCTACATTCTCACCGGCAAGAGCCTCTTCTTCTTTTTCTGAAGGGAATTCCTCTTCATTTTCTGCAATAGAATCTAACTCTTTCCCAGAAGGTGGGATTGCAGCGACTGTTTCCTTAGTTGAGACACTTGCTTTTGCTTGTTGGATATCTTGCGGTTTTACTAAAAACTTCTGCTCACATTTGGCACACTTAAACTCAAGACCCTCTGGCTTAATTTCGGGCAAATCGACGTCATAGCCCGCTTGACAATGAGTACAAATAATTTTCATAACTTTTTGTTTATAAAAATGTTATTCGCCATACGTATTATAAGTTTATCAAGAAAGAAATTCAACTCCCTCTATGTAGCACTATCGTATATCTATTTTTTTGGTCGCTATAAAATTTAACATAGTTGACATAATGGGGGTAACTCTATTATGATTGTAATTAGCATCTAGGTGTTAATTCCTCTTGGGGAGTATTCCTAATATCCCCATGGTATTTTCTGAATATCTTGTTGAACTTCCTATGAGCTAGTGCTCCTTTTATCCGTGTTTATAATTTCTCTAAATAATTTAGAGGTTAGTCCGTGATACCTATAATGAGATTCAGTTCATTTTTTACAAGTTTGCTCGCTATTGTTACAGTATTGAGTTTTGAAAACCCCGACAATAATAATTACAGTTTATCTCCTCTCGAAATTTCAAAAATTAATTGGGAGGAACAGGTGTTTGAACGTTCCCTTAAGAACCAAATCGCTCGGCAAATATCGCTCTACAAAAAAGGACTCGGAACAAACTATATTGAACGATTATCTACGCTGATAATTCACGAAGGTAAAAAGTATAGCTATGACCCGTTACTATTGACAGCTGTCATTATAACTGAAAGTTCTTTTAATAATCGAGCCAGATCAAATAGAGGCGCCTTGGGGCTAATGCAAATCATACCCGCAACGGGTAAGGAACTCGCAACTGAAGTCAGTGTTCAATGGCAAGGAACTCCCTCCCTATATGACCCAGCAATAAATATTACTCTCGGTGCATACTATCTAAATAAGTTATTTCTCCGTTTTGGTGATCTTGGTTTAGCTTTGGAAGCCTATAACCACGGCCCAACGCGACTAAAAGGCTATCTAAAAAAAGGGCATCGACCGAAACGTTACTCCCAAAAAGTCTTTAAAAATTATAATAGGTTACTGTCCTCACCTATTTAAAACTAATTTTTAATTGTTTTTCACAAGTGTTTTTTTTTCAACTCAATTTCACTTTTCTTTTATATTCTCTCTTATCGGGGATATTTATTTTATACTTTAGTCTAGGAAGACGCTAATTCCTCAGCTTTTATTCGATCGAGAGCTTCTTTTATAGTCCATAATAGCTTGGGAACGCCTTCACCAGTCATCGAAGAAATAAAATATACTTGCTGACTAATCTCCTTTAAACGAGACTGGTAAGCCTGAAATTTTTCTAAAGCTTCTGGATGGTCTACTTTAGAAGCAACTAGGATTTGAGGGCTTTGATATAACTTCTCACTAAAACATTCTAGCTCGTGCTGGACAATTTGATGATCATCTAAAGGGTCACGGGTATTACTAGAAGAAAAGTCCAAAAGGTGAACTAACAAACGACTTCGCTCAGTGTGCTTTAAAAAACGTATCCCAAGACCTTTTCCTTGATGAGCACCCTCCACAAGGCCGGGGATATCGGCCGCCACGAAGGTAGAAAAATCGTCTAATTGTACAACTCCTAAATTAGGAATAAGGGTAGTGAAAGGATAATCTGCAATCTTAGGGCGGGCATGAGATATTTTTGAAATAAAAGTGGACTTGCCTGCATTTGGCAACCCTATAACTGCCACATCCGCCAATAACTTTAGTTCCAGAAATATTTTTTTTTCTTCTGTTTTAGTCCCTAAATCGAACCTCCTAGGGGCTCGATTTCTTGATGATTTAAACCGTGTGTTACCACGACCTCCCCTTCCTCCACTGGCAGCCACAAACCTTGCTTTATGCTCAGTGAGATCAGCCAAAAGACCTAAGTTTTCCCCGTCTTTGATTAGTGTTCCCGCTGGAATTTTAATTATTAAATTCTTTCCTTCTTTCCCAGTCATGGTCTTACCTTTTCCTGGACTTCCACAACCCGCTTTGTATAACCGGCTATTTTTTAAATCTGTCAAAGTGGATAGGTGTGAATCGGCTTCAAAAATTATGTCGCCTCCATCACCACCATCGCCTCCATCCGGCCCCCCCAAAGGCACATATTTTTCCCTTCGAAAGCTACAGCATCCATCACCACCATCACCCGATTGGATTAATATAGTGACCTCATCAATAAACATGAAATTATCTAGGTTGTTGAAATTAAAAAACAGACAGGCAATCTGATTGAAGGTTAACCAGATAACGCCGGTGATTTATTTTTTGAGGGGAACAAATGGTTAGGAGATTGTTATAGAAGCCCTTAAATTAAGGACAATACTAATTAGCGGGATAAACGCTTATTTTTTGCTTCTTACGTGTCATGTTCTCAAATTTAACCAAACCTTGAACTTTAGAGAAAATAGTGTAGTCACTGCCTAATCCAACATTTTCTCCCGGATGAAATGTTGTGCCTCGCTGGCGAACAAGAATCTCGCCGGCTTTAACAACCTGTCCCCCATATCGTTTAACGCCTAAGCGCTTACCTATACTATCTCTTCCGTTAGTAGTGCTACCCTGTCCCTTTTTATGAGCCATGAAAATTTCCTATTTCTTAGTTATTTCTGTGATTTTTACTTCAGTGAACCGTTGCCGGTGTCCGTTTTTTCTACGATAGTTTTTTCTACGTCTCTTCTTAAAAACAATTATTTTAGCTCCCTTCCCTTGCGAAACTACCTCACATGTCACTTCACAATTAGCAACATAGGGCGATCCCACTTCAACATCCGGTCCTTCTCCAACCATTAATATTTGGCTTAAAGTAACCATGTCTCCAACATCACTTTGAAGTTTCTCGACTTTAATTAAGTCCCCTTGAGACACCTTGTATTGTTTACCACCTGTATTTAAAACTGCGAACATCAAGAAACTCCTTCGAGATAAATAGAACCTCCAAAGACTATTGGAGGATAGGTCATTGAATATGGATCAAACGAACTTTGAATGATAATTAATTTAACCTTCTATGTCAAGTATTTGAAAAGACATTTTGACGATAAATAAATAGCAAATTTTCTTCTAAATGGCCCTATTTAACGCAACCCTTTATAGCTAATAGAAAGAGCAAATCAATAAAACAATGAAGTCGCCCACTTGACCCAGTTTGGACCCAGGTGATATAAATATATTTCATTAAAACATAGGTTTTGTATTATGTCCTTGAAAGATAAAGTAAAGTGGGATCACAAATATGACGTACCAGAATATATAACTGGCAAAGAACCTGTCGAATGGCTAAAAAAAAACTCGTATATGCTTAGTGGAAAAGGTTCCGCGCTAGATATTGCTTCAGGTGAGGGAAGAAATGCCGTCTTTGCAGCTGAAAAAGGTTATAAAACTCTAGCAGTCGATATATCAACTACCGGACTTGAAAAGGCACGTGCGTTAGCTGACGAAAAGGGGGTTACTATTGAAACTAATTCAGTCGATATAGATAACTGGGAAATTAAAAAAAATTCTTTTGACCTTATTCTCTGTTTTAACTTTCTTGATAGGCGAATATTTTCAGCAATCAAGAGTGGTCTAAAACCAGGCGGATTGATTTTTTACGAAACATTCACCGTCGATTATCTAAAATATAGTAATTTTAAACGCGAGTGGGTTCTTGAATATAATGAATTGCTAAATGCTTTTAGTGAACTAAGAATTTTAGGCTATAGGGAAGTCGATGCAAATGATAAATCTTTTGCTTCTCTAATAGCCCTCAAATAAAATGAAACCTGCAAAAAAAGCTAACTATTTTTGGCTAAACATCATATTTACTTTTATATTTTTATGGTTGTTCGTAGGTTGCTCTGCACCTGAAAAACGTTTTCAAAAAGAACAATTAACTATCAAATACCGCCCGCAGCTATCATTTGGTCCAGAAATAAAGGAACTCCTCCTTGAACACCCCATCAAAATATCAGCGGAACAAACAACAAACCACCTTCTGTCTTTGCATTATGAAGAATTATCTCTACTTGGGAAGAAGAAATATGTTTTTTCTTCGAATGATATTCTTAAAATTGTTCCTTTAATAACGAAAGCATTGAACAGAATGAGAGACAACAAAATCCTACACTATGAGGTTGAAACACCAAAGGGAGCAACAATCGGAACAGTATTTCGAGCAAAAAATAAAATAAATTGGAAATTTGAGGCTATAAATGGAAGTAATTTTTTAAATAATAGCTTTCATAACGGCGGCTCTAGCTGGGCATTATTCCCAAAAAATGGCCAACGCTTCCATAAGAAAAGTAGCGTATTAGGTAATGAGAATAAAAAAAATTGGATCGTATCAAACCTAGATTTACAAGTACAGTCTAAGCGAGGCCTCAAGTCGGGATTGATAAAAAAAATACAAAAAAAATCATCCGATCCAAAGGGTCCGAATGAAAAATCATCTACCCGCATGCTAACTAGTGATAAAGGGGAATTTGAAAAACGCTTGGAGTTCTTGAAGGAACTTCGTCAAAAAAAATTGATTAACGACGAGGAATATAAATATAAAAAAACAGAACTATTGACTCAGTTTCCTTAGAGAAAAAGATTTTGCCAATATCAAGAAACTAGCTTGTCATTTTGCCTTTTTTACAAAATCCTCTAAAATTTCATCCACCCTATCCATAAAATTGTTACGCTCTTGGTTGTTTGTGTCAATTGTACGCTTAATCCTTACTATATCCGCATCAGGTAAGTCTTCTCGCCTAACCTCATCTTCAAGGTGCCATAGCTTAATATTGCTCATTGCTAATTTGCTAACAGTTTCGCCTAACTGGTTTAAATCATCAGATGATGTAACATTAAGATTTTTATAAAGCTTAATTTTTTCATCGCGAATCCTAACTTTACCAGCAAAAGCAGTATCCAAAAAAATATCGATTTCTTCTACCAACTCTTTTCGCTGACGATCAACTAAATTTAGTTTAACTTTTAGTTCTTCCTTTTCAGGATCTGATGAACCCTTAGTTTGCGCGTCTTCATCTAAATGCCAATAACGCAAGTTTTTAATAGAGAGTTTATCTATAAGACTTCCTAAAGTTTCCGCCATAAGCCAAATCCCATAATTTAAAAAAAATTAATTGATAAAAAAAGCATTAGCAGTCGGCGCATTGGGCACAAGAAAACCAACGCCGGAGCTAACCTATCACACTAAGCAGAACATCTTCAATCGCTTTCATCTAATCAAAAAAAGAATCAACGTTTTCGAAGCAACGACACACCATCCCTAATGGTGAGCATAACTTTCTCAACACGATAATCATGTTTAACTTTTTGATTAAACCTGTGAATAGCATGGTCAGATGAATCTATTGGATTTAACACTCTCCCACTCCATAAAACATTGTCAACCACAATCAGCCCACCAGGTCGAATTATCGGAAGTATAGCTTCATAATAATTTAGGTAATTTTCTTTATCTGCGTCAATAAAGGCCATGTCAAAAGAACCAGAAAGTTGTTTCAAGGTATCTAATGCTGGTCCCTTTTTTAAATTAATTTTTTTTCCATGGGGGCTTTCATTAAAAAAACGTTTTGCAAATTTAATTGCCACAGGATCCACTTCACAGGTAATAAGGTAACCATCTTCTGGTAGGGCTTCAGCCATCGAAATGGCACTGTACCCGCCAAAGGTTCCTATTTCAATGATTCGTCTTGCCTCCACCAGCCGCGCCAGCATCTTAAGTAACTGTCCTTCAATGCGCCCTGTAAGCATCTGAGGAATTTCCAATTGATCGTAAGTTTCCAATTCTAATTTCCATAAAAGATCATCTTCGGTCTGAGTGTGATCGTAAACGTAGTTTTCTATATCCTCATTAATAAAATCCATATTTCTCCCCTAATAAAACAACATTTAATAGCTAACGACTTTTTCATCCTGTGCTCGCCAAGCATACCAAGTGCCTACCGTTTCAAGCGGGCTCCATTTTTTTCCAAGTACGAGCATTCGTTTAATTGTTGGCAATTGGCGCATACGATATGACTTTTTAAGTGCTAACTGTAATCCTAAATC
>JABHTG010000086.1 GCA_018697205.1 Nitrospina sp.
ATTGATAGAGTAAGAGGAGTAGTTGTAACTCGAGTTATGGAAGGCAGCTCCGGTGCACGGGCTGGTTTAAAACGAGGAGATGTGATTTTATCTTTAGAGAATAGTGAGCTCAGTGATAAAACTGACTACAGTGAACGAGTTTCAACTTACCCAGTAGGGAATACGATATATATGAAAATACTACGGGACGGTAAGGAAAAGTCTGTTTCTTTGAAAGTTTCTTTGCTTCCTGAAAGTCGAGTGGTTGATTACGTAAATATTTGGTTGGGATTTAATGTAGATGAAATTCGAAAATCATTGGCTCTTAGATACCGTTTGGTAACCAGGCAGGGCGTTGTGGTAACTAGCGTGACTCCGAACAGTGTGAGTGGTAAAATAGGGATTAAGTCAGGAGATATTATTCGCCAGGTTAATGAGTTGAGAATAAAAAATGAGGAAGATTTTAGGGCTGCTATGGTAAAGGTCGCAGGGCGAGACAGTATTCTTCTTTTGGTTCAAAGAGGACAAAACGGTTACTATGTAACGTTGGAACCCTAACCCTATGTATGATCAAAAATCTGGGTGTATTAAGCAAAAAATGAAAGCCGTAAACGGTCTTATTTTTTTAGAATTTTTGTCCTGTTTTTTTCACTCCTTGTTACATTCCTTATACCCTAATCTTATTGAGTGTTCTAGTGTTAGGTGACTTAGGTGGCAAGATTCCTCTCAGGAGATTAAAGCCACCTAATATTACAATGCTTCTCAAAATTGGTGCTGTGAATTGGTTAATTGATTTTTGATACAAATCACTTAAGAAGTAATTGTTATGCTGAAACAGTTCAAAAGAAAAGTCGAACTTTTGCGTGAGACTATTAGGCAACACGACATTCTTTATTACGTTAAAGATAGTCCTTCGATCTCAGATCGTGATTACGATATGTTGATGCGAAAATTACAAGATCTGGAAGTAAAATTTCCCGAGCTTATTTGTAGGGAGTCTCCAACCCAGAGAGTGGGGGGTAAGGTATCTGAACAATTTAACGCTCTGGTGCACAATACACCGATGCTTAGTCTTGATAATACTTACAATGCTGATGAGTTGAGAGAGTTTCATGGGAGAGTTATTAAAGGACTGGGAAATTCTGCGCCAAAAGAAGTTGAGTACTTTGTAGAGCTTAAATTTGATGGTCTGGCAGTGGCTCTTACCTATGAAAATGGAGTTTTTGTTCAGGGGGCGACGCGAGGGAATGGGAAAGAGGGAGAAGATATAACAGCGAACTTAAAAACCATCAAGTCAATCCCACTCACTATCCCAATAAACAAGAAAAAAATTGATTTTTTGGAAGTAAGGGGAGAAGTATTTATGCCTCACGATAGCTTTTATGAACTCAACAAAGCTAGGAAGAAAAATAATGAAACTTTGTTTGCAAACCCTCGAAATGCTGCTGCAGGGTCATTACGTTTATTAGATCCTAAGGTCACGGCTTCTCGAAAACTTGATATCTTCGTTTACAGCACAGGCTTGGGGTCTTCTTCTGTTAAGACTCATAGTGAAGCTCAGGATATGTTGAAAAAATTGGGGTTTAAGATAAACGCAAATCATTACATATGTGGAAAGTTTGAAGAGATTTTTTCTTATATTGAAAAATGGAAGGTTGAAAAAAATAACCTAAAATATGATGTTGATGGGTTAGTAATTAAGGTGAACTCTCTGAGTTTTCAAAAAAAACTGGGTGCGACTACCAAGTTTCCAAGGTGGGCAATTTCCTATAAATATGAAGCAGAAAAAGCAGAGACGAAAGTGGAGAATATTTTTTGTCAAGTTGGGCGGACGGGAGCGATAACTCCTGTAGCGCTTCTCACGCCTGTTTTTATTTCTGGTTCAACAGTTAGTCGAGTCACCTTGCATAATGAAGGTGAAATTAGGAGAAAAGATATACGTATTGGAGACTATATAATAATTGAAAAGTCAGGAGAGATCATTCCAAGAGTTGTTGAGGTAATACGATCGTCCAATGCGAAACGAGGACCCTCGTTTAAAATGCCCACTCAGTGCCCAGAGTGCGCGGGTAATTTATTACGCCCTGAGAGCGAAGCTGTCTTGCGTTGTGTAAATTATGGTTGCCCTGCGCAGTTAAAAGAGCGGTTACTTCATTTTGCATCAAGAAATGCTATGGATATAGATCATTTAGGACCAGCTATTGTCGAACAATTGATAGATAGTGGCCTAGTTAATAATTTTTCAGATCTTTACAAATTAGATCATTTTAGTTTGTCAAAGTTGGAACGGATGGCTGATAAATCGGCAAGAAACTTAGTGGGGGCGATACAAAAAAGTAAGTCTTCGGGGCTTTCACGTTTGCTTCATGGTTTGGGAGTTCGTCATATTGGTCAAAGAGCCGGAGTTATTTTAGCTAGACACTTTCACTCAATGTCAAATCTCCAAAATGCAAAGCTAGAAGATCTACAGTTTGTTATGGAAATAGGGGACACTGTTGCTAAAAGTTTGAAAGCTTTTTTTAGTTTGCCATCTAATAATGAAGAGATAGCGTGCTTGAAGAAACTTGGTGTGGAAATGGAGGTAAAGGGAGAAATTGTAGGCGACGCATTTCTTGGCAAGCAGTTTGTTTTGACAGGTTCGTTAGCATCTCTAACCCGTGATGAAGCAAAGAAAAAAATTTCGGCATTGGGTGGCCGAGTTACTTCTAATATTTCAAAAAAGACTAACTATGTTGTGGTAGGCGCTGACCCTGGTTCCAAAGCGGATAAAGCAAGAAAAATTGGCATAGAAATCATTAGCGAAGAAGTGTTTAAGAAAATGTTAGGTTAGAGTATCAAAAGAAATAAAAAAATAACAGCCGAGCCAGTCAGTGCTTGTATAATTCCATTATGATATTCATATAGAGGGTCAAATAATTCTTTTGTTAAGATATTTTTCTTGAATGAGGACGTCGTTTTTGGTTGCTAGTTTTACGATTGTTTTGCATTTTCTTTGGTTTTTCAGTTTTGTTGCTAGCCTTTGTTTTTGCTGAATAACGTCTTTTGAGGCGAGGCGCGCCTTCTTTTGCGGGCAAGAAAAGCTCTTCTTCAGCCCACTCAACTGGAATTTTATTTTTTAAGTATTGCTCAACGCGCTCAAGGTGGATTGCATAATTTTCACAGCAAAGCGTAATGGCTGTCCCTTTAGCACCGGCTCTTGCAGTTCGCCCGATTCTATGGACATAATCCTCAGGGTCCTGAGGTACGTCATAGTTGATAACATGGGTTATATTGTCTACATGAATTCCCCGTGAAGCAACATCAGTAGCAATTAAAATATTCAGTCTACCAGTTTTAAAGTCTTCAAGTACGCTAATACGTTTTTTTTGGTGCAGATCACCACTAATTAGTGAGGCTACGTAGTCGTTATGTTTGAGTAGTAATTCTAATTGTTCCGCCCACATCTTTGTATTGCAGAAAATTAGAACCTTTTCTCCAGATTCTTTTTTTAGGAGACCAAGTAATAAGTTGAATTTTTCATGTAGACCTACGTGGTAAAGTACTTGTTTTATCTCGTCAACAACTGCTTTCCCCGGTTCAACCATTATTTTTATCGGGTTGTTCATGTGTTCATAGGCTAGCTCCATTACCTTGTGGCTCAGGGTTGCTGAGAATAACATAGACTGCCTTTTGTCATATGAAGAACAGTTTTTAAACAAGTATCTTAGGTCCATAATAAATCCCATATCAAACATACGGTCTGCCTCATCTATTACCAGGACTTCCAGTTCTTTTAGGCTAAATAATTTTTGCTTGTAATAATCAATAATTCTTCCGGGGGTGACAATTAACACATCGGTCCCACCTTTGAGCTGATTACGTTGTTTTTCATAATCCATTCCTCCATAAATGCACATGATTTTTAATTCGCAGTGTCCACCGATCAAGCGTGCATCAATTTCAATTTGTCTTGCCAGTTCACGTGTTGGAGCTATTACTAGAGCACGTGGAGCTACCCATGCTTTTTTAGGTTTGGGTTTAGGATTTGTTAAAAGTCTGGTAAACAGAGTGATCAGAAAAGCAGCTGTTTTACCGGTTCCGGTCTGTGCTTGCCCTGCTATATCTTTGCCTGAAAGCGATATCGGAAGAGTTTTTTCCTGTATTGAAGTACAGTATTTAAAGTCTGCATCTCTAATGCCCTTCAGAACGATCTCAGGAATAGGTAGAGATTCAAATGTGGTCTGGTTCAATTATTACTCCGCATTGTCGAGTAGGGCGAGTATTGAGTTCCAAATGCAACGGTGAAAATTAAGGAAGGATTTTTCAATACAATAGGTATTGTTTCCATTATTATTATAGTTTGTCTTGGTGGTTTTGCAACCCTGAAACTCATTTTTCTTGACAGTTTATAGTTCTAAGTGATTCAATGTCGAATTCCATTTGGACTTAATTTCTTAAATTATTAGTGATTTTCCCTACCAGTTACTTTATAAGCCCCTTAAAAGAGTATAATTTAGAAATATTTTTGATGTATTAATTTCTAAATAGTAGTTGAAAAATGGCTATGAGTACTTGAGAATACAGGACTTTATTATAGTCAGTTATTTTTTTTTTAACGAGTTAATAGAGGTATGCATTGATTAAGCACGATGTTGTAATTGTTGGTTCTGGTCTGGCTGGTATGAGAGCAGCACTTGAGGTCTGTGAAGGACTAGATGTTGCTATTTTAAGCAAAGTTTATCCTACTCGTTCTCATTCTGGAGCCGCTCAGGGAGGGATAGCTGCCTCGCTAGGAAACTCTGAATCTGATAGCTGGGAAGAACACCTGTACGATACTGTTAAAGGTGGAGACTTTCTCTGTGATCAGGACGCAGTTGAAGAATACGTTAAAGCTGCTCCTAGGGTTATATACGAACTGGAACATTTTGGATGCGTTTTCAGTCGAACGCCCGATGGGAAGATAGCACAGCGCAGTTTTGGTGGTCACTCGAAACCGCGTGCGTGTTTTTCTGCTGATCGCACGGGTCATGCGATTCTTCATGCCTTGCATGAACAACTTTTAAAACGCTCAAAATCGATTAAAATTTACTCCGAATGGTTTATGCACTCACTAGTTCTAGAAGGTGACACTTGCAATGGCATTGTAGTTAGTGATGTACGATCAGGTGCGATAGAGGTGATGCAAGCTAAAGCCGTAATCTTTGCAACAGGTGGATACGGGCGAGTATTCAATATAACATCCAATGCATTTGCCAGCACGGCTGACGGAGTTATGGCGGCTTATAATGCTGGGCTACCACTGGAGGATGCAGAGTTTGTTCAATACCACCCTTCTGGTCTTTACCGTCAAGGAATCTTGTTCTCAGAAGCAGCAAGGGGTGAGGGTGGTTACCTACTGAATGGAAAAGGTGAGCGATTCATGGAAAAATACGCCCCCTCTCGAATGGAACTGGCACCGAGAGATATTGTAGCGCGTGCAGAGCAAAGTGAGATTGATGCAGGACTTGGGGTCAATGGAAAAGATATTATTCATCTTGATCTTAGGCACTTGGGTCAAGCTCGAATTATGGAGCGTCTTCCTCAAATTCGACAGCTAGGAATTGACTTTATTGGCGTTGATTGTGTTACAGACCCTTTACCCATTCAACCTACTGCTCACTATTCAATGGGGGGAATTCCCACTGATAAGTTTGGGCAAGTTATTAAAGATGCTGAAGGAACTCCTGTTAAAGGTTTCTTTGCTGCTGGAGAGTGTTCTTGTGTTTCGGTTCATGGAGCCAATCGCTTAGGAACTAATTCTTTATTAGAAGCCGTAGTTTTTGGTGAGCGCGCAGGTCGTGCGGCACTTGATTATGCAAAAAACATTAGTCATGCTCCTATTAATGAAAGTCATGAAAAAACTAAGGTGTTAGGATTGTTTGAAGATGTTTTTCAGAGGGAGGGTGAGGAGAGCTATAACGATATCAGAAATGAAATGAAAGTTATTATGACTGAAAATTGTGGCGTTTTTCGTGACGACAGTCGCTTACAAGTTTGTATAGATACGATTAGAAAACTTAAAGAAAGATATAAAAGGGGAAGAATTACTGACAAGGGTAAACTATTTAATACTGAAATATATGAAGTTTTAGAGCTTGGTAATATGCTTGGTATGGCTGAGATCATAGCGGTTGGTGCAATTAATCGAAAGGAAAGTCGTGGAGGACATTCTCGGACAGACTACCCCAAGCGTGATGATGAAAATTTCTTAAAGCATAGTTTGATTTTTAATACTGAGAAAGGTATCGAAATTAAATATAAGCCAGTAATAATTACAAAGCATCAGCCTGCGGAAAGAACCTATTAATGATTACTTTTAAAATTAAACGATATAACCCTGAGAAACAGGCGGAGTCATATTTTGAAGAATTTCAATTGGACGGTACAGAAGACCTTACGTTGTTAGATTGTTTGAACCAGATCAAATGGACTCTAGATGGTAGTCTGACTTATCGCATGTCTTGCCGAAGCGCAATATGTGGGTCCTGCGCGGTCAAGGCTAATGGGCATGCAATACTTGCTTGCCAGAAGCAAGCTAGTCAATTAGTTAAAGATAATGATACGATTATTCTTGAACCGTTAGGTAATATGAAACCGATTAAAGATCTAGCGGTTGATTTCAAGCCTTTCTGGGATAAAATTGATAAGGTGAGTCCTTATCTACAGCCAGAAAAAAAACGTTTAGAAAAAGAAACAAAACAATCACCTGAACAATTCAAACTCATTGATGACGCTAGCACATGCATAATGTGTGGTGCATGCTATTCAGATTGTAATGTTCTTGAAGTAGATGATAACTTTCTAGGTCCAGCTGCACTTGCAAAGGCACAGCGATTTGTGCAGGATTCTCGTGATGTGAAAACTTTAGCCCGTGTAAAAGAATTGAGTAAACCAGGTGGAATCTGGGACTGCACTCATTGTGGGGAATGCGTTGAACGTTGCCCAAAGCCCGCGGAACCTTTTGACCGTATAAAGGAAATTATGACCGTAGCGTTAGAAGAGAATGTTACTGGTAATAATGGCGCTCGCCATGCACTATCATTCACAAAATCAGTTAAATCTAGTGGTAGTCTCAATGAAAATATTATTCCTGAAGAGTCAGTTGGCTTTTTCAATTTTAAGGGGTTATTTGATTTATTGCCAGTTGGTCTTCGTATGTTTTTTAAAGGAAAGAACCCCCCGATTTTACATAAATCTATTGAAGGTGTTGAAGATGTTAAGCGTATTTATAGGGAGTTGAACGAGTGATGAAATTTGCTTTATTTACAGGATGCGTAGCGAAAGGTGCTACGCGAGAATTAATGCTATCAACGATGAAATCGGCTGAGGGACTCGGGATAGAGTTTGTCGAAATGAAAAGTGCTGCATGTTGCGGCGCCGGAGTGGTTTCTGAAAAAAACCCACTTTTGGCCGACGCATTAAATGCTCGTACCATTGCGATTGCCGAAGAGCAAGATCTTGACCTTGTTACTATTTGTTCTACTTGCCAAGGGATTTTAAAAAAAACAGAATGTCATGTAGACTCTGATCCTGATTATAAAGGGAAAGTTAACAATGTTCTCAAAGAAGGTGGACATCAGTACGCAGGTGGAAAAGTTAAAATTCAACATTTTGCGAACGTGCTTGGTACCGAAGAAGGGTTAAATCTTTTAAGGGATAAAGTGAAGCGTCCCTTAACAGGTCTCAAAACTGCAGCATTTTATGGGTGTTATGTTTTGCGTCCATCAGAGTTATCTTTATATGAAGATCCTGATAACCCAACAGGAATGGAGGAGATTTTTAAAATCTTAGGTGCTACTCCAGTTTATTATGAGAGTCGGGTTAAATGTTGTGGGTTCCCTATTATTATGATGAATAAGAGTGCATCACATGACATGGCAGGTAATGCCCTTATCGATGCGATCGACAGTGGAGCAGATTGTGTAGTAACGGGTTGTCCTTTATGTCATTTAAGTCTTGATGCCTATCAACCTGAAATAGATAAAATGAATAAAAAGGGTTGTTCGATTCCAATTTTGCATTTACCTCAGTTAGTAGCTTTAGCTTTGGGTTATTCTCCTCAGGAGTTGGGGATGGACAAGCATATTATTTCTACTACCAGATTAGATAAAATTCTAACCTAGTTCTCAATTCCACACTTAAACTTTCACGAAGACCCTCTTTCCTCAGGAGGAAGTGTTGGCTGATTTACAATTTTTATTCAAGAAAAAAATTTTTGTGTTAGCTGGGGGATTAATTTTATTTTCAATAATTCTACTCATGCCACTTCCAGAAGGGATGACTTTATCTGGAAAACGTCTCTTGGCAGTTATAGCTTTGATGGCTTGTTGGTGGATTGGTGAAGGAACCGCTATTGCTATTACGGCACTCCTTCCTCTGATTCTTTTTCCGTTACTGGACATCATGTCAAGCAAACATGTTGCTCCCAACTATGCAAATCACTTTGTATTTCTTTTTTTAGGTGGGTTTATGATTGCCTTAGCTATGGAGAAGTGGAATTTTCATAAACGTCTAGCATTATGGATTATTGTCTTGATAGGAACAGGGGTTAAACGGATCGTTTTAGGTTTTATGGTGGCCTCAGGGTTTTTATCTATGTGGATTTCAAATACAGCTACAACTATGATGCTTCTTCCAGTTGGGATGGCTGTCGTGGGGCAAGTTGCTCGTCAGTCTACTTTAAATGGTAAACACGATAAATTTTCCGAGGAAAAGGTAATGGAAAGCATGGGGCTTATCCTCATGCTAGGCTTGGCTTATTCAGCTAGTATAGGTGGGGTTGGTACGTTAATTGGGACAGCGCCTAATATTGTTTTTGCGGGGTTTTATAAAAACCTTTACCCTGAAAACCCAGAAATAAGTTTTGTGAAATGGATGGCTATGGCAGTTCCTGTGGTCGTCATATTTATTCCTTTAGTATGGATTTACCTTTGCAAGTTTGTATCTCCCATTCCTTTGGGCCAGATTGAATTTGCCAAGGGCAACGGTGATATCATTAAGCATGAATTAGCATCACTAGGTAAAATCACTCGACCAGAAAAAATGGTTGCTAGTGTATTTATAGTAACCGCTTTGATGTGGATTTTTCGTAAACCACTGGAGTTGGGGTCAATTACAATACCAGGGTGGTCAGGTTTATTTTTAAATCCAGAAATGCTTAATGACTCAACTGTGGCAATGATAATGGGTATTTTGTTGATGATTCTTCCTGTTCACTTTGGTCAAGGAGCTATAAATAATGATCGGCGTGAATACTTTCTTCTTGATTGGAAAACAGTAGAAACACGAATGCCTTGGGGAATATTACTATTGTTTGGTGGAGGCTTTGCTCTGGCTTCAGGTTTTACAAAAACGGGGCTAACAGGTTGGATTGGGAGTCATTTGACTGGGCTATCCTCATTGCCTTTATGGGCAGTAATATTATGCGTATGTTTGATTATTACATTTTTAACCGAACTTACTTCTAATACAGCTACATCTACAATTATTTTACCAGTAATGGGAGCAGGGGCTGTTGTTGCTGGCTTTCACCCATTACTATTTATGTTGCCTGCAACACTTTCGGCATCGTTTGCATTTATGCTTCCAGTTGCGACGCCTCCCAACGCTATCGTATTTGGGAGTGGCTGGGTAACTATTCCAGCTATGTCACGTGCTGGGTTCGCCCTTAACTTGATTGGAGCAATCTTGGTAACGACACTTGCTCTTACACTTATCCAGACCCTTTTTTTATAAAAGCCCCTAAAACTCTACGTAGTTTAGAAAGAGAAAATGAAATATTTTTAAAGAATTAATCCTCTGGTATTTTATCAAAATATTCTTTAATGCAATTTACATAGAGCTATAGAAACTATCAATTTTTTTTAGGATATTTTTAAAATAGATTTTATGTTGAGGCTAAACATGTCGGTTGCCACCTTAACTTTGGATTCCGAGCAGCTTTGATTTCGTCTGGACGAGATACGACAGGTATTTGAGGTGAGTCGTGGAATACTTCAGGTTTAGTCTCAGCTAGCTCAGCTATTTTTTTCATTGCTTTAATGAACTCATCGAGTGTTTCTTTCGATTCTGTTTCGGTTGGCTCAATCATTAATGCACCTTTTACGATCAAGGGGAAATAAACAGTGGGGGGGTGAAACCCATAGTCAATGAGCATTTTTGCGATATCCTGGGTGCTCACTTTGTTTTTAAGTTGGTGTTGGTCGTTGAATACACACTCATGTAAACTTGGTCCGTCATAGGGTAGATGGTACTGTTCACCAAGAGAAAATTTTATATAATTAGCATTGAGAACGGCCATTTCCGCCACTTTCTTTATACCGTCTGGCCCTAGAGATCTTATATAAGTATAAGCTCGAACAAGGATGCCAAAGTTTCCATAGAAGGCTTTCATTTTTCCAATACTACTATGGCGGTCGTGGTTTAGTGTATACTGTCCTCCACTATGCTCAATGATCGGCTTTGGAAGAAAGGGTTCTAGTTTGTTGATGACACCTACAGGGCCAGCCCCAGGTCCGCCACCGCCATGAGGTGTGGAGAATGTTTTGTGAAGGTTAAAATGTAAAACATCTATTCCCATAGTGCTTACTTTTGTTTTTCCCATGATTGCATTTAAATTGGCTCCATCGCAGTAAACTAATCCACCCTTTTTGTGAACGATCTGAGTTACTTTTAATATGTCGGTTTCAAACATTCCTAGAGTATTCGGGTTAGTCAGCATGACGGCCGCAGTTTCTTCATCCATAATAGATTCTAATTTATTTGGATCAATGAGCCCTCGTTCATCTGACGGTATTTGAATTACACTATAACCACATAAGGTTGCAGTAGCAGGGTTAGTTCCATGAGCTGAGTCGGGTAATATAACCTTTTTCCGCTGCTTACCCTGAGCTGAATGATAAGCATGAATCATTAGCATTCCTGCTAATTCTCCATGTGCTCCAGCTGCTGGTTGTAAGCTTACAGAGTGCATACCGCTAATTTCTTTTAGATATTCTTGCAACTCAAACATAAGCTGGAGACTACCTTGTGAAAGAGAGTCGGGGGTATATGGATGATGTTGTGTGAACCCAGGAAGAGAGGCAGTTGCGTTATTGACCTTTGGGTTGTATTTCATCGTACAGGACCCAAGGGGATAAAAATTTGTGTCGATGCTAAAATTCCATTGTGAGAGTCTAGTGAAATGTCGAACAACATCGAGTTCTGTTAACTCGGGAAAGTTTTCAATTGGGTCACGAATTTCCGCCGCAGGTAGAATAGTTTCAAGTGCTAATTCTTCTGGAACGTCACATTTTGGCAGAGAATAGGCTTGACGACCTGGTGATCCCATTTCAAAAAGTAGTGGTTCGTTGAAAACAAGGCCTCTTTTTGCTATTGATGAATCGTTTAATGATTGGCGAAGAGGTTTATTCATTATTTGTCCTTAGATCAAAATGTTAACTGGTAGTTTTTAGGTTCTGAATTTAACTATAAATTTTTTACACCATTGATCACATTTTAAATATCTAACATATCATTAAATAATAGTACAAAAAATATATTGATAAACTATCAAATAATTATATCGTTTTATTATTTTTAGTAGTGTTGGCTAGTAATTGGTTTATTTTTTTTAGCACTATTTCGGGCGAGAGAGTATCTGAATTTTTTTCTTCTAGTACGATGTGAGGAATGCTTATTGGTCCCCAGCGTGAAACTTCTCCGTGTTTAAAGATTACTACTGCAGGTGTTTCTACCGCTGATGCAAAATGCATTATACCGGTATGATTGCAAAATAGAAGGTCGCTTTTTTTTATAACTAGAGCCAATTCTTTAATTGAAAGAATTGGTAGCTGGCCAATCTTTGGGTTAGCTTGTTTGTTGATTCGGTTTATTAATGGTTCTTCGCCTGGGCCACATATAAATAAAACTTCTGCTTGTTTTAAACTGGACAGTTTTTCTGCCACGATTCTGAAGTTACCTTCCTTCCACCCCCATTGTTCAATACGTGTACCAGGTTTTATTAGTACTAGTGGACGTTTCGGGTATTTGCGCAGTGCGTTTAACATGATAGTGATTTTTTTTTCTTCATCTTTATTGAAGTATAAGCATGGAGACTTTGTGATTGATGGTAAACCCACATAGTTTAGTAACTCAAGGTTGTTTAGACTTTCGTGGCGTAGTTGGTTATCAAGAGGTAAACGGATATCGTATAGCCAAGCGGTTTCATCATGCGCGTAGCTTATTTTATATTTGGCTTTGCTAATTAGAGAAAGAATCGAAGCTATTGCGCTAAATTTTTTGTTTAGTGTAAAAGCAATATCAAACTTAGTATTTCGAAGTTGTTTAATAGCCGTTCCGATATTTTTCGGTTCAAAGGGAATAATTTTGTCTATATTCGGGTTGCCAATTAAAATAGGTACATTATCTTGGCTTACCACCACGCTCAGGTGAAGATGCGGAAATGACTTTTTGATGGATTCGTAAACAGGCGTTGATAAAACAACATCTCCTAAACGATCCGGCCTTATTACTAATACAGATGTAAGGGCTGTAAAGTTTATAGGGAGTGGCGGAGGTTTTTTTTTGCTGACAAACAATCCAATTATGGCCCAAAGGATATATTTTGCATTACGTTCTAGTTTGCGAGCCAGTTCAGCCATAAGCTTTGTTTCGCCAAGTGGCAGTTCGTTTAAGGCAATGGCTGCGCTTGATCGATGAGCATGATAGGAATACCATCCTGAATGAGGTACCTTAAGTTACATTGGTTGCAGTCGAGTCCATTTTCCTCAGGGGATAATTTCAAGTCTTGCTTACATTTCGGGCAAACTAGAATTTCTAAGAGTTCTTTATCGAAAGCCATCTTACATTACCTTAAGTTTTGAGTTGAACGTTGAGAAGAGGTTACCATCATAACGCGTTCAGAGACTAATTTTTTTGTTGCTTCAAACATATTTTGTACTGTTATTTTATCCATACATTCGGTAGTTCCTAAGGGGCATTTGCGTTTCCAACAGAAACTACAGTTTAATTTGTGAAAAACTGCTTGATGACTTTTTGAGTAGGCGCCGTTGCGGTTTGGATCAGTTGGCCCCCATACCGAAATTGTTGGAACCCCTATCGCCCAACATATATGAAATGGTCCCGAATCGCCTCCTACGAATAAAGAAAGTTTTTTGTATAGCCCGATAGATTCAGCAATTGTCGTTTTAGGCGCTATCCACGAGGGGTGTTTCATGGAACCGGCGATGTTTTGAACCATTTCTTTTTCTCCAGGGCCCCAAGTGAGAAGAATGGAAAAACCTAACTCTTCTGCTAGTCTGTCGGCCAGCAGAGCATATCGTTCAATACTCCAAAGTTTAGTTGGAAAACCACCTCCTGGATTTATTCCAGCTATGGGCTTTTCCGTGAGCTTGTTATTTTTCTTCATAAAATCTTCTGAGGTATGTTCATCCTCCGCACTTATTGATATGTTAAAGTCCGTCTGAAAATGAAAGTCTCCTAAGGCTGAAAGTTGTGATAGGCAGCGATCCACTATATGACTACCGGAAGAAAGATAGTCACTTTGGTTATTATTGAACCAGGTGTTTATTTTTTCTCGACAATTTTTACGGTGGAAACCCACTCTGTTTGGCGCACCTGTTGAGCGGGCAATGACCCCGGTTTTAATTAGACCTTGCAAATCAAAAGTCCAATCAAACTGGCGTTCCTTTAATAACTTTCTTGTTCTGCAAACTTCATCCCAAGATTTTATGTTGAGATTCTGACGCCAATGTTTAGTTGGGATAGGAATCACTTCATCAAGGTCTGGGTTACATTTGATTAAGTCCTGGAAACTCTTCTCGATTATCCACGCGATATAAGCTTTAGGGTGATTTTTTCTCAAAGTTCTTAGAAAGGGCAAAGCATGAACAATGTCGCCGATAGAACTCAGCTTAATGATTAGAAATTTTTGTTTTGGCAAGTTCATTGTCGGTTGAGGGAGAAAACTTGTCTTTAAAAAGATTGAGTATGTTGATGTAAAAATATTTATATCCCATATAACCTATTAAAACCCCACATAGGGCTCCAGTCAAAACATCTGTAGGGTAGTGTACTCCAAGGTAAACTCTCGAGTAACCTATCAATAAAGCTAAAATATATAAAAAAAATGCAAGGTTTTTATAAGCAAGAGTAAAGAGCGTAGCAAATGTGAATGAGTTTATCGCATGATTAGAAGGAAATGAAAAGCTGTTCGAGCAATTAGCAATATCTTTCACATTGGTGAGGACATGGCAAGGTCTATCGCGCGCAAATAGATCTTTCATTATTGCCCCTAAAAAATCAGAAATAGATACCGCTAAACCAATTGCTAGAATCAATGCTAAGCCTGGCATTTTTTTGAGCCAGAGAAAAACCAATAAACAAACACCTCCTGGCCATATAAAATTCTGCTTGATGGAGATAAACTGCATGAATTTTAGAAAAATTCTAGATTGAAAATGCGTGTTGATCCAGTAGAATAACGAGATGTCTAGCTCGGAAATAGTGATTGAATCCCCCTAAAAATTAAAGTCATACGGATGTCGGTCTAGATTTTATTTGCTTTAAAACTTGTAGTCAAACGATTTATTGAAGAAGAGTCTCTCTGGCACAAATACATCATTTGCAAATACGTAAACTTGAATGACAAAAAAAAATAAAAACGCTTTGGTTGTTTTTGCTCGTGACCCTGTGATTGGGCAGGTTAAAACACGCCTCAATCCATTTTTAGACTTGCAAACCATTTGTGGACTGTATACTTGCTTTCTTTCTGATAGCCTTGACACGATGTGCGCTTTAGAGTCAGTCGATCATTTTATCGGTATTTATCCTTCAAGTACTTCGGGATATTTTGAACAATTAGATCCATCCTCAATTGGTACTTTTATTCAAGAGGGGAGAGATCTTGGCGATAGAATGAAAAATACTTTTTCTTTAAAATTTTCCGAAGGTTATGAACAGATTGCTATTATTGGATCAGATAGTCCTAGCTTACCTTTGGATTATCTCAGACAAGCGTTTGCTTCTAAGCGAGATGTGGTTTTAGGTCCAAGTACTGATGGAGGATTTTATTTAATTGCGATGAAAGGAAAATTTTTTAATTTATTTGATGGTATTGCGTGGGGCGGTAATACTGTTTTGAAAGAAACCTATTCTAAGTTGAAATCGAATGGCGCATCACTAGAACTACTTCCAGTCTGGTATGATGTGGACTTGCCGGATGATTTAATTTTTCTTAAAACACATTTAGAGCTTATGGTAGCCGTGGGTAAAAAAGAAGGGGCTTTGACTCAAAAGTTTTTAAATGAGTTATTTTTTTAATTATTGATTGAAAAGGTTTGGACTTTTAGATGAAAATTTTTAAACATTCAGATGCTGATTTTGAAGCAACTCTGAAGTCAGTTATTAATCGAGCTAATCTTGATCTTGAGACTCACGATATTGTGGTTCGTGAAATTCTAGGACAGGTTAAAGAGCGTGGCGATGTTGCTTTGCTTGAATATACTCATCGTTTTGATCAGTACGATTTACCTCTGGAACAAATAAAGGTGGCACGTAGCGAGATTGATGAAGCCTTTACTAAAGTAGATAATAAAGAAATAGACGCATTGAAACGGGCGGCGAAAAACATTCGTGAGTTTCATGACTATCAGAGTCAGGAGTCCTGGGAGTATGAAAAAAATGGTGTCTTTCTTGGGCAAAGTGTAAGGCCTCTTGAAATTGCAGGAATTTATGTTCCAGGAGGCAAAGCTTCCTATCCATCGTCTGTATTGATGAACGCAATTCCTGCTAAAGTTGCAGGAGTGGAAAAGATTGTTATGTGCAGCCCGGCACCAAAGGGACAATGCAGCCCCCACGTTCTCGTTGCAGCTGAGATTGCAGGGGTTGACTCCATCTTTAAAGTAGGCGGGGCTCAGGCGATCGGTGCTATGGCCTACGGGACAAATACAATTCCAAGAGTGGATAAAATTGTAGGGCCTGGTAATATCTATGTCGCTCTAGCTAAGCGAATGGTGTTTGGCCTAGTGGATATAGATATGATTGCAGGACCTAGTGAAATCCTGATCGTAGCAGACGATAGTGCACACGCAGACTTTATAGCAGCTGATTTATTGTCTCAGGCGGAGCATGATGAACAAGCGGTTCCAATTTTGGTGACTAGTTGTGAAAAACTAGCCCAAGGTGTAATGGAGGAATTGAATAAACAGGTTTGCGGCTTGAGCCGGCAGTCAATAATTGAAAGGTCTCTCGACGACCAGTGTTGCCTATTTGTCGTAAACTCTTTAGATGACGCGATCGAGATAGCCAACCATATAGCGCCCGAACACTTGGAGTTGGCAGTGAATGACCCGCATGGTTGCGCTAAGCAAATAAAAAATGCAGGGGCTATATTTTTGGGACATTATACTCCAGAGGCGCTTGGTGATTATTTAGCTGGACCTAATCATGTTTTGCCGACTAGCGGGACAGCTCGGTTCTCATCTCCACTCGGCGTTTATGACTTTGTCAAAAGGACTAGTATTATCTCTTATTCTTCTGAGGCCCTTGCAAAAGCAGCTCCTTCGGTAAGAGTTCTTGCTGATATGGAGCATTTGGATGCGCATGCGAAAGCGGTAGACGTCAGAATAAGAAAGAGTTCGTAATATTTGAATGAAAAAGGTGTTTTTTGTAGGAAAAGCACGGTTTTTTTTATCTTGACATGCAATTCTACGCATGATAAAAATTCGGAAATTGGCTAAATTTGTGCCTTTTTGTATTTGTATTTAAGTTAGGAGCACAAAAGAGGATTATTCGTTTAGATAAATGATCTTAATTAATGAAAATTGAATCAGCTGTATTGCTATAATTGGTTCTATATTTTAAATAAAAATTATAATTTTTTAATATTTGGAATACACACTTTATGAAGTCCACAAAGGAGGACAAGGCTATGCAGGGGAAAACAAGAAGCTTTAAAATTCTGCCCGTTGCTCTGTTTTTTGCATTTGCGGTATATGTTATGCCGGGGCTGGCAGGAGATGCTTTTGCAAAAGAAGCTTTTGCTGAGCAAGCTTTTGCTGAGCAGGCATTTGCTAAGGAGGTAATGGCTGCAGAAGACGATGCAGAGGGGGAGGGAGAACCTCAAATCGAATGGAGCCAAGACGTCTTCTATAAGGACTTTGAAGGCAACCCTTTGAAGGGCCCTGTGAGTGGTGCGCCAGCGCCTGAGCTAGGTGAGAACGACTACAATAACTATGAATTCGCTCCTAGTCGAATAATCCTTTGGATGGCAAACCAGCAGCATCTCTATTTCGGTAGTTTTGTTCTTGCTGTACCAATTTTCTGTATGTTGATTGAATTTGTGGGTATTCGAAGTCGTGAGAGTGACCCAGTTATGTCAGAGAAGTATGACCGTTTGGCTCATGACCTTATGAAGGTTAGTCTTACGGCCTATTCGTGGACTGCTATTTTAGGTGGTATTTTACTCTTTACATTTATAACACTCTTCCCTGGTTTCTTTAAGTACATGGCTACAATTTTTCGGCCGGTAATGCACGTCTATGCATTGATGTTTTTGGCTGAGAGTGGCGTGCTTTACGTTTACTACTACGGGTGGGATAAGATGAATGATGGCGGTTTTATGAAATGGATACACTGTAGTCTTTCTGTTTTGCTTAACCTTATCGGAACCGTCTTGATGTATCTCGCAAATTCATGGGCTACCTTCATGCAGGCTCCTGGTGGAATTGATGAGCAAGGCCGCTTTTTGGGTAACATATGGCACGTAATCCACTCAACCTTATGGAATCCAGTAGGTGTACATAGAATTTTAGGAAATATTGTTTTTGGTGGTGGAATCGTTGGAGCTTACGCTGCTTATCACTACTTGACTGCAAAAGATGAAGAAACTAAAGCCCATTATGACTGGGTGTGTTATATCGCGATGTTTATCGCAATATTTGGACTTATTCCACTTCCTTTCGCTGGGTATTGGTTGATGAAGGAAGTGTATGCGTTCCGTCAGCAGATGGGTATCACCTTGATGGGTGGAATTATGGCTTGGTTGTTTATCATTCAGGCTGTGATGATCGGGCTGCTATTTTTCGGTGCGAATTCGTATCTGCATAATAGTATGTCGCGGGTAAATGGATCGCAGCGTTACATGAAGTATTGTAAATATATGGTTCTTCTCCTCATTGTTTGTTTTACGATGTGGATGACCCCTCATACGATCGTTATGACTCCTGGAGAATTAAAAGAAATGGGAGGTGCCCAACATCCAATTGTCGGTCACTTTGGGGTTATGTCTGCAAAGAATACTGCAGTGAACTTGATGATCACTTGTACGGTTCTTTGTTTTCTTCTTTATCAAAGGTCTAATAAGAAAATAACAGTTCCATGGGCAACCGTGGGTAATTGTTGGATTTCTGCAATTTTCATAGGCGCTGCCTTGAATATTATTTTCTTGGGTGTTTATGGGTATTTTCTACCTGCAAACCAACGTGTAGGACTGTCGGTTCCACAGGTAACTACTACTCTTACGACATTGTTTGCGGGTACAGCCATTAATATCTCCATGTTTAAGGATTCCGAATCTATGGGTGATATTAAATGGGGAACGCAGTCTAAAGTGGGAACTTATGCTATCTTCCTGCTCGCGATTTCATTCACCTGGTTGATGGGATTGATGGGGTACATTCGTTCTGCGGTAAGATTATTCTGGCACGTAACTGAGGTGCTGAGAGATAATTCGCCGGATGCGTATACCTTGACCATTGGTGAAGCCGGGAAGATGCTGACATTCAATACTCTTTTCGTATGGGTGCAGTTTGTTGTTGTCTTCTGGGTTGCCAGTTTGACTGTTAAGCCGGCAAAAGCGAAAGCGCCAGACGCAGTTCCAGTTCCAGCTCAGCAGCAATAGCTGATAACTAAAGGGCTGTTATTATAATTTTAAATAATATTAATTTTTTAGAATCATAAAACGAGAGGAGTAGGGGGATGCTTCCAGAGCAACGTGATATTTTGTGGACGTTCTTGACGATAATGTTTACGCTATTTGCTTTTTACGCATTTATTAATGTTGTAAAACACTGTCGAGAGCGGGAAAATGTAAGTACGACATTCTGGGGGGCTATTTTTGGTGGCTTTCTCTTTGTCATGTTTCTTGAGGCCGTTCATATGTTTGGCCTCAATCAGCAGGAGCAACTCTCATTCTTCTTTGGGAAGATGGTTTTAACTATATTTTTGCTATTGCTCACTTGGGGTATTTTCTTCAAGAGTATGGAAATTGAAAATCAGTCCCCTCCTATCATCAGAGCTTTCTTCTGGTGGACTACAATTTCAGTTCTTCTTGCTGGTTATAGCAACTGGTTACCGCAGCAACGTTCTGATCCACCCCCAAAGGCGACAGCTTTTGTAGGTGAGATTACAATGGAAGAGTATGCTGAGATGGGTCGAGTTATTATATTTGGTACTGAGCAAATCGCCGGACAAAAGGCTATTGGTAAGGGACAATGTCCTCTTTGTCATACCTTTGATGCAGGCGATAATATTGGTCGTTGCCCTAATCTGTTTGGTGTTGGAACTCGTGGTTTAGAGCGTGTCAAGGAAGATAGATATAAGACATCGCCAGTAGCTGTTGGGGAAAACGAGCCAAAATCAAATATTATTAAAGGTGCCCCAGATCAGATTCCAGATGAGTATAGAAGGGCTGGTGCTCCTGGATTTGATGGTATGAATGCTGAGGATTACATCCGTGAGTCTATGATGTGTCCTTCTTGTTACGTGGTTAAGGGTTATGGTAAGGCCGGAGACACGGTTAGCCCGATGCCTGTAATCAGTAAGCCTCCGATTAGTTTGAATAATGTTGAGGTGAATGCGGTTATTGCATATCTGCAGTCATATAATGAGCCTGGAGATTATTCCAAGGTAACAGTTCCGCTTCCGTCGGCTGACGATGGTCCGACTGAAACTGCTGCGGAAGAAGAGGGCGGTGAAGCTCCATTGTTTGTGACAGGATCTGAGCCTATTGAGGAGATTGTTAATGTCTTAGGTTGTCCTTTGTGCCATACAATACCAGGCATTGAGGGGGCTATGGGAGAGCTTGGTCCGAAGTTGCATGAGAAGATTAATGCTCCTAAGCGCATTAAGGATCCTAGATATAAAGGTAAGGCAACAAATACCAAGGAGTATGTGAGGGAGTCGATTCTCAATCCTAGTGCGTTCTTGGTAATGAACGAAGAAGAAAATGAGCTCTACCCCGATGGCTTGATGCCGCAGGATTTTAAACACAAGCTTTCAGTAGATGCTATTGATAAATTGGTTGATTTTATAAGTCAGACAGAAGGCTAAACGATAGGAGAAGGTACAAATGAATAAATCATTTCTTAGTTTGATCCTGGCGGTTGTTGGTTTAGCCGTCTTCAATTATGGGTTGTTTCCTATCTTTACGCCGAAGGAACCCGGTTGGATAATGAATCGCTATGTGTATTATCTGATTTTTGTAATGTACATGATTGTTGTAAATGTAGGCATGAGGTTGAAGCCTCCTATGGCTCTTAAGGCCTTGTATGTGTGGCTTCTAGGGTATTATTTTTATGATGCTATTCTTGCGCCTCATATCCCTTGGACTCTATTCATCACATATATGATGCTATGGTCGATAGGAACTTTTCTTTATATCAGTCAAGACCCAATCACGTTCCGAGAGTTTAGGTCCCCTATAGTTAAAACCATTATAGGTGAGTATAAAATGGCTCGAGTGGTTGTGTTTACGTTGATGCCAATATTGGTTGGCTTTGCAACATACAATACGATCTACCCTTCATTTGCTGAGCCCGTTGAGCTGAGAACCGTTCATCCTGCACCACCATCTACCACTAAGGTGCACGGTAAGACTTACAAGCTTGAGGAGATCGGCAATCCATTTAGGACTGATGAGCAGGACAACTATAAAAACAGTTTCCCATTCCTTGATAAGACGGAATACATGAAAAATGTAACTGAGGGTGGGACGGTCTTTTTTGAGAATTGCCACTATTGTCATGGTGACCAGTTGAACGGATTGGGAATGTTCTCCCACGCATTCAACCCAACACCGGCTAACTTTATCGATCCTGGTACAATAGCCATGCTTCAGGAATCATTTCTGTTCTGGCGTGTATCTAAAGGTGGACCGGGGCTTCCAAATGAGTCAACCCCTTGGTCGTCAGCAATGCCTCCTTGGGAGGAGCACCTGACAACGGATGAAATCTGGAAAGTTATTCTTTTTGAATACTGGTATACCGGATGGCATCCAAGGACTTTTGATACAGAGGGAGCTGTTGCTGAGTAGAAGTTAATTTATTTAAAATTGGTTGAATGAATAACCTTAAAAATATTTAGTGGGGATTAAAATGAACATTAAAATTACAACTGGAAAGATGCTAAAGGTTCTTCTGGTTCTTATGTTTTCCGTTTTGTTGACGGGAACCGCTGCTGCGGAAGACGTGCCGGCGGATCCAATTCAGCAGGATAAGCTTGAAAAGGGTAAGCAGGTATATTTTAAGAGATGTGTTTGGTGCCACGGAGTTGAAGGAGCTGGAGATGGTCCCTCTCATGATCGATTGTTTACTAAACCTAGGAACTTCATACAGGGTACTTTCAAGATTCGTTGGACGAACTCAGGAGAATTGCCAAGAGATCAGGATCTTATTAACACTGTGACTCACGGTCTCACTGGGTCAGCTATGCCAGCCTGGGGTGATTTTTTAAGTAAAGATGAAATTGAATCGGTGGTTCAGTTTGTAAAGAGTCTTGTTCAGGATCGTGACTGGAGCGATGAGGATGAGACCGTTGAAGATGTTGTGACTGAGCTTGGGTCTAACCCTTGGGGTGCTAAAGCACCTTATTACCATGAAATTCCTCAGGAAGCCATTGATGAAGGTAAAAAGATCATGGTGGCGAATAAGTGCTTTGAGTGTCACGGTGGAGAGGGTGCTGGAGATGGTAACCCTACTATGAAGGATGATTGGGGATTCCCAATCGTTGCTGCCAGTTGGAAGGAGTGTTGGAATTTCCGTGGAGCCCGACGTGATCACTACAACCCTTTTAATGTAGCTCGTACAGTTTCGACTGGATTGAATGGTACACCGATGCCTAACTTTAGGGATAAGATAAGCATCGAGGACCGATGGAAATTAGCAGCCTTTGTTAATTCCTTGTGCCCGCGTAAGAAGATTGACAAGCTAACCAATAAGCCTGTTCCGGATTTTCTGATAGCTGCAAAGTACACAGAGGGTGAAATAGTGCCTAAGATTTCTGACCCTATGTGGCAAAGCAGTGACGATAGTCCTAAGATTGTTGATAGATCTGAAGATAAGAAAGATCATCCAAGGAAGAATTATATTGCTCTTGCGGGACAGATCACACGTGGAGAACGTAACTTTGATATTAAATCAGACAACCTGTGGGTGTCTGCACGTTGGAATAAGGATCAAGGGGTCTTTTACCTTGTAGAGTATGATAATCGATTCCTTTCTAAAGTCCCTGAATCCCCGGAAGCTGTGGGCATTCAGTGGCCGGCTAAGTTGCAGGATTTGTTTGGAGCTGAGAAGCCATATTTTATTTATGGTGATAGTAAAAAACCTGTAGATCTCTGGAAGGCTAATATGATGCCTGGGGATGATTATGTTGATACTAACGGCCCTAAAGAGGAGGGTTACCAGCTTACTACAACCGTTCAGGAACTTACTGGTAATGGCTTCGATGCTGTTGTTGAAAAAGAAGGTGGTCAAGTAAAGGTGGTTGATTCCATTTTTCAACAGGGACGTGTAAAAGTCATGTTTCAACGAGCCTTGACTACGGATGGAGAGATGGACGTTCAGATTCCTGCGGAATCTTTTATTCCAGTAGCTTTTATGCAGTGGGCTGGATGGGATAAAGAAAAAGACGAGCATCAGGCTATCTCTACATGGTATTACACCATTTTAGAGCCGCCTCTACCAGATTCATTGTACTATATGCCTCCAATTATGGCCGTTGTTTTTGTTGGCCTACAAGGATGGCTTGTATGGATGACCAAGCGGACTCGAAAGATGTACGCAGATGGAAAAGTAAAACAGGATGAACTTCCCTTCGACTAGAGGAAGATTCTGTTAGAAAGATTAAAGCCCACCGTAAGGTGGGCTTTTTTTTTGTTTAGTTGGCGACTAAGGGTTGTTAAAAGATTAAAGTCTACCAAAAGGTGGGCTTTTTTGTATGTTTAGTTGGGTAATTTTATTACATTTGGTGATCTTAAGCTTTAAGGAATTTTTTATGTAAGGCGGGGGTCACAGTTTTAAGCAATCTTGCTCTCCGGTTTTTCAATATCCATATTCCCTTCAATGATCTCCATGAGGGATAATTTTAAAAATGTTTTGGGAGATGAATACTCTTCAGGGTCAACATCTATGGCTGGTGGTGCACCTTTTTCTAATTGGTGTATTCTTTGAGAAGTTAGAATACAAAGAAGGTAGCGGCTTTTTACTACATCCATTGCTTTTTCCTGTAACTCCGAGATGTTCATTGCCGTCAGTGTCATCTATATTCTCCACGTTTAAAAAAATAAATCTATCTATTGCCAGCCAATCATTCTATTAGTTCTTCACCTTTCTGTCAATCAATCTATAAAGATTTTAATTCTATTTATAAAAATTATTTTATTAATTCAGCTAATACGCGTATTACTTGTTCGACTTGGGTTTCTGTTATTTCCCTATGCAATACTATGCGAAAAATCTCTGGTTGAATCATAAGTATTTTAATTCCTTGGGCATCTAATTTTTTTATAAATTCTTCTGGACTCAGACTCGGATGTTTCAAACTAAAAAAAATGATATTTGTTTTAACCAATTCCGGTCTAATGTCGATTTTTTTTATTTTTGCTAGACCTTGTGCAAGTATTTGCGCATTGTAATGGTCTTTTTTTAGTTCGCATACCAACTCATTTAAAGCGATTATTCCAGCTGCAGCCAAGTGACCCGATTGACGCATGCCACCTCCTACCATTTTTCTCCATTTTCGAGCTTTATTAATGAATTCTTTATTTCCGCATACAAGCGATCCTACAGGAGCTGAGAGCCCTTTAGAAAGACAGAACATAACCGAATTAGTATCTATTACTAAATCCTTTACATCCACCGCCATCGCCACAGCTGCGTTAAATATGCGAGCCCCATCGACATGTATTTTAAGATTGTATTTTTTTGCCAAACCTCCTATCTGTCGCATGTATTCTGGTTTAATAGGTGAACCCATACAATAATTATGAGTATTTTCCAGTGCTATCAATCGGGTAGGGGGGTAATGCAGGTCGCTTGCTCGTATTTTTTTTTCAATAGTTTTAAGGTTTAGTGTCCCGTCTGATTCATTTGCAATTATGTGAGGATGTATGCCTCCAAGTGCAGAAATACCACCCACTTCATTAAGAAATATATGGCTTTGGTCTCCAAGGATGATTTCGTCTCCTCGATTACAGTGGGAGAGCATGCTAATCAAGTTTCCCATGGTTCCACTAGGAACGAAAACTGCGGCATCTTTTCCCAACTTATCGGCAGCAGCTTTCTCAAGGCAATTTACAGTGGGATCTTCGCTAAAAACATCATCGCCTACTTCAGCCTCTGCCATTGCTTTACGCATATTTTTTGTAGGCTTGGTTATAGTGTCACTTCTTAGATCAATATTATTCATTTGTTAATTTTTATGGGATTCGATTTTATTTGATTTTTTTTCAAACCTGAAACGTTTCACTCGATAATAAGCTAGCGATAAGAAGAAGATTGGTGCTACATAGCCCCCAATGAGAATTTTCCGGATATTGCTATCAATAAAATTCAACAAAATCATAGCTTGGTATTCCTGTTGGATTAATGCAACAAGGAACACGGTTGTTAATAAAGTATATCCAATCCGTTTTGAGCCTTTGATATCATAGTAGACAATTGAAAATGCGATAAACCGCAATCCTAGAAATAAGATTCCATTCAGAAACATTAAGTAAACGATAGTGTTTTGTTCAGGTGTTAACACGATTACAACTTAAATAGGTATTTGAAATAATTATTGTAACTTATTTATGGCTTTAAAATTTTCAAATTTACATAAATCGTAATAATTAAAATATTTATCCCTAATAAGATCATTTGATAGCCCATATGCCATAAAAGAAATAATAGTTTTGGTTCACAATAAGGCAGAGCAAAGTATCTTGGTTATAAAGTTTATTTTATTTCAGGTAGTTTTTTTTATAGCCAATTATTTTGTGTACTCTCGTTGACTTCGATAAATTAAGGTTGAGTGAGAAATGTTCTTTAGCAATAACGACTTCTAGCCCAAAGTGGGTAAATTTATTGCGATATCAGTCCCTCATTTAATAAAAATTAATGAAGGAATAGCTCACTCTACCCGACAAGGAATAATAGTCAGGTATTTGAAATGTATGGGTCTATTGTCAAAACAGTGACATTTTACCCCAACATGCTATTTTTATTAGAAGGCAGTCGGAAAGCATTTCTACTTTAAAGGCTTAAAAAATAATGATTTACGCTTTAATTAGTTCTTAGGGAATGATTGGCACACTCTTTGCTATATTTTGGTAGATAAGTCATGGAAATTCATTGCCTTACAGTCTTTTTTAATTTTGGCAGGCCTGAAGTATCTTTACAAGGAAGTCTAGCTTGACCTCCTTTTTCCTTAGAGGCACAATTGATTGAAGGGATAGAAGTTAAATTTATCAGGAAATATCATATTCTGAGAAATAATGAGTAATTTTGGATTCTAAGTATAAATAAAGTAAAAGCTAGTTAGGAGAAGAATAAATGGCTGAAGAAGAAGCTGAAGAGGGTGGCGAAGGGGCAGCAGAAGAGGAAAAAAAAGGGCTACCGATCAAGCTTATTTTAATCGTTGTAGGTGTGTTGGCATTAGCAGGTGGTGGATACTTTGCCTATACAAACTTTTTCCAAGAAGAGACTGTTGAAGAGTCTGCCGAAGGTAATAAGGAAGGCGAAGAAGCTGGAGAAGGTGGGAAAGGAGTAGATGGCGAGAATTTAGAAGAACTGCCTCCTGATGTTGGGGTGATGTTTACTATGGATCCCTTTGTTGTTAACCTTGCTGGCAGTAAGGGAAAAAGATTTTTGAAAGTAACAACAACATTGGAATTGAGTTCACCTGAGGTTAATCCTGAGTTTGAGGAAAACTTGCAAAAAATTACTGATTCAATTCTTGTTTTACTGAGCAGCAAGAGCTTTGAGGATGTTTATTCGGTTCAAGGTAAGTTTAAGCTTAAAGATGAAATTACTACTCGGGTCAACCGATTTTTAGTGGTTGGTCATGTAAAGGATGCTTATTTTACAGAGTTTATAGTTCAGTAATCTTTAGAGAAATAACAGTTGCTTGGGATTATATTATTTGTAACATAATTTATATTATTTTTTAATCAGATTAGGAAAACATAATGGGTCAAGTTTTATCTGAGGGAGAAGTTGACGCCTTATTAAAAGGCGTTGGTGAAGGTGAAGTTCCTGTTGAAATGGATGGTGTGGATGAAGTCACCGGTGTGACTCCATATGACCTGACCAGTCAGGAAAAAATTATTGCGGGCCGACTCCCCACCTTAGATATTATCAATCAGATGTTTTCCCGATTATTTCGCCAAAGCTTTTCTGGCATGATACGAAAAGCGGTTGAAGTTAACGCTGTGTCTACTGATACGGTCAAATTTGGTGAATTCCTCCGTTCGCTACCTTCTCCAGCGAGTCTTCATATTTTTAGAATGGAGCCATTGCGTGGTCACGGACTGATTATTGTAGAAAGTAAGTTGGTATCTGCTATTGTTGATACTTTTTTTGGCGGATCTTCTACCAAGGAATTAGTTATTGCAGGTCGCGATTTCAGTGGTATTGAGGTAAGAATGACAAAAAATGTAGTGGGTGCCGCATTGGAGGATTTGGAAAAAGCATGGAAACCAGTTCATGAGGTAAATACAACCTACGTTCGATCAGAAGTTAATCCTCAGTTTGCGGCAATTGTACCTCCAACAGACATTGTTTTGGTCATTGTTTTTGAAATTGATCTAGAGTTTACTTCAGGCTCGGTTACTATATGCCTTCCATATGCTGCGATTGAGCCTATTATGCCTAAGCTAAAAGCACAGTTTCAGTCGGAAGAACAGGAAGTTGATCGTGTCTGGGTTAATCGTGTACGGACAGAAATGTTGCTAACGGAAGTGGAGGTGGTTGCTGAATTAGGCAACACTGGCATCACTCCGGAAGAATTAGTTAAATTGAAGGTAGGGGATACCATTATGCTTGGAAATGACGTTACAGATCCCCTGCAAATTAAAGTTCAAGGCATGCCTAAAGTGAAAGGATTCCCCGGTGTTTCTAGGGGACTCAAGGCCATTCAAGTAACAGAAATCATAGAAAGGGAAGGGTAATCTTATGGCAGAAGATGAAAACCAAGAAGACGAGCCTGTAACTGATGAAGGAGCAGGTGAAACCGCCGTTGAGGAAGAAAATATTGACGGAGAAGAGGGTGAGCTAGAAGAGAAGGACACAGAAGAGCCAGCCAATTTGGACCTTATTCTCGATATTCCTCTGTCGGTGACTGTTGAACTGGGTCGTAGTAAAATGTTAATCAACGATTTACTCCAATTAGGTCAAGGCTCCGTAATCGAATTGACTAAGCTCGTAGGGGACCCACTTGAAGTTCTAGTGAATAATAAACTTGTGGCTCGTGGAGAAGTTGTGGTCGTAAACGAAAAATTTGGTGTGCGTCTTACTGATATCGTTACTCCAATGGAAAGAGTAAAGTCGCTAGCAACTTGACATACCTCAGGCTTTTTCACCGGTTTAATGTGGCTTAAGCCTGTGGGCCTGTCAGCTTGTGTTTATAATTATTTTCCCGCCTCTTAGCTTTTACAAAGCAAGTGTTTTTACCTGACTCCTTGTCCACATTTATTTATTCTTAATAAACCTCCTAGCTAGCCCAAATTCTCGGACTAACTATTCCTTCTAAAAAACGATTTTCGGTACGGCGTTTGCAAAATACTATTTTTAAGTATTTTTGTCGGAATATTGACACTTGAGATCGAATGCGAATTTTATAAGGAACTGGTTATGAATTTTAAAAAGAGCTGGATACTTCTTGTTTCACTATTTGTTTTTTTAAGTCCCCTTTGTCTTGAGGCTAAGGTCAGCTTGAAACATATGAACCTTTTGAAAAGTATCGATACTCAATCTACAGAAGATGAGCTGACGATTAAACTTTCCTTTAAAAAGCCTTTAGTGCACTTAAGGGAGCCGCTTTTCCTTAAAAAATCAATCCAGATTGACTTCCCTTTAGCATACTCTGAGCCAGCTAAACAGTTTTTAAAAATAGGTGACTCTCAAATTAAACAAGTATACGTATCACAGTTTAATTCTAAAACAATGCGTGTTCGTTTTATTTTGAATAAAGAAGATGGAGACCTTGAAAAAAAGTTTCAAATGGAGAAAGACCGAGACTTTTTAATAGTGAGAATCGTTCGAGAGCCTACCGATATTTTAGGTCAACTGTTAGCGCGAACGACAGAAAAAATTAAAGAAAAAAAACAAATTAATAATATAAAGAATATTGATGTAAGTTTTGACGATAAAATAAATACCGAATCACAACCGCTTACTTTTGAGGCTAAGAAAACCACCTCTCCAGTTGAAGTTAATAAAACTATCTCCCCAAGCTTAAATGCATCGAAGGTAAACTTTCCAAAAATAATAAAAACTGCTGATTTTAAAGAGAAAAAAAAGTGGGGGGCAGATAATGGTAATGCAGCTAAAAGTCCGAGCGACATAAAAACAACATCTTTTAGTATTTTTCAGTCTAAAAATAAAAATGAACAAAATCAAGTTGGCCTCGTTTCTTCAAGCCTCAGGATGGTAACGACCCTTTTATTAGTTTTGGGGTTAATATTTCTCTTATTTTTTGGCTTCAAAAAATATGTTTTAAAAAATACTGCTTTTGGCGGTGGAAAGATGGTCCATATTTTAGGTACAAGTTTTCTAGCTCCAAAAAAAAATATAGCCCTTGTAGAGGTGGCTGGAGAAATTTTAGTTCTTGGAGTTTCTGATCAGAATATTTCACTACTTACAAGTATTAGTGAACCTAGACGAATAGAAGAAATTAAAAATGCCCATGGAAACAATTTAAATAATATGGATTCGAAGCAAGGTGTTTCTAAGAATTTAAAAGAAAAGACTTCATTCGCTTCTTCGAATGCTGCCAATATGTTTTCTAAATATCTCAACCAGTTTTCTGATTCTGGATCGGATAAGCAAGCTTCTGTGGATGCTGTTACAGAAAAAATAAGACGTCATATGGGAAAGGCCAGAACTGCATGAAACATAATTTAAGAAAAATTATTTTATGCGCGTTTGTTACTTTGGGTTTATTTATGGTGTCCGGCTTTTTTTCTGAGTCAGAAGCAATTCCACTTCCGAATGTAACTCTGGGTTTCGAGGATGCGGATGACCCAGAAAAAGTGTCCAGCGCCTTACAGATTCTAGTTTTACTTACAATCCTGACCCTTGCTCCTGCTATTTTAATAATGACTACGTCGTTTGCAAGAATAATTATTGTGCTTTCTTTTTTGCGTCAGGCTATGGGGACGCAGCAAACCCCTCCTACTCAAATTCTTATCGGTCTTGCCTTGTTCTTGACTATGTTTGTTATGGGGCCTGTTTGGAAGGAAATAAATGAAGGTGCGTTAAAACCCTATATGGAAGAGCAACTAGGTCAGTTTGAAGCTTTGAAGCTTGCAGAAATACCTATTAAACGATTCATGCTTAACCATACGCGCGAAAAAGATCTTTCGTTATTTATTAATTTATCGGAAGATAAGAGTCCAGAAAGTGCAGATGATATCAGCATACAAACAGTGGTTCCCGCTTTTATTATTAGTGAACTAAAGACCGCATTCCAGATTGGATTCCTGATTTATATACCATTTTTAATTCTTGATATGGTTGTTGCTAGCATTCTTTTATCTATGGGTATGATGATGCTTCCACCAGTGCTTATTTCTTTGCCTTTTAAGTTGATGTTGTTTGTGATGGTTGACGGTTGGTATTTGACAGTTGGTTCATTGATGAAAAGTTTTAGCTAGAGGGGAAATATGGATCAGGCTTTTATCATAGATTTTGCAATGGAGAGTATCAAAACCACCTTGTTATTGTCTGCACCAATGCTAGGGTTTGGTTTGATTACTGGTTTGCTAGTATCTATTTTCCAGGCGGTTACTTCGATTCAAGAGTTGACCTTGACCTTTATTCCCAAAATTTTGGCTGTATTTTTTTCATTAATTATTTTTTTCCCATGGCTTCTTGAATTAATGATTGGGTTTACATCGAAGATACTGATTAACTTTCCTGAATATATTCAGTAATGGGTATTTTTGATCTTAACCCTACTGAATATCAAAAGTTTCTATTTGTTCTACTTCGTGTTGGCGCAATGATTATGTACATCCCTATATTGGGTAGCGCTCAGGTCCCAGCTCGTATTAAGATCGGACTTATTCTTTTTATTTCAATTGCAGTATTTCCAATTGTGCGTGATACGCCAATGCACGATCCTACGGGGTTATTTGAGCTTGTTATCTCTTTATTTTCTGAGATTACAATTGGTCTAGCAGTTGCGTATTCTGCAAGGCTGTTATTTACGGCTGTTCAAATTGCAGGAACTATTGTTGATTTTCAGATGGGATTTGGAGTAGTTAATGTCATTGACCCACAAACGGAAACTCAGGTATCGGTAACTGCACAATTTCAGAATATCCTTACGATACTATTTTTTCTAGCTCTTGACGCACACCATATTATTCTTGGGGCAATTGTAGAAAGTTTTTTTATAATAAATCCCTCCCAGATTAATTTTTCTACCTTCACTCCAGAAATAATGTTGATTCTTTTTAAGGCTACATTTATAACCGCAGTTAAGATAGCAGCCCCTATTATGGCAATTTTATTTTTTATCAGTGTCGGTCTTGGTTTAGTCGCCAGAACCGTGCCACAAATGAACGTATTTATTGTAGGTTTTCCATTACAAATTGGAGTGGGTTTGCTTATGGTTGGTTTATCGATGTCATTTTTTAGTATTGTTGTCCAATCACAAATTGAGGAACTTCCTGAAAGATTTTTGGGGATCATGCAATCCTTTAAATCATAAGTCAACACGAGTTTAATTATGGCTGAAGAAAATAAAGACCAAAAAACTGAAGAGGCATCGTCTAAACGAATTACCGACACAGAGAAAAAAGGTAATTTTGCACAGAGTCGTGAGATATCATCTGCCTTTGTTTTATTAGCTAGTATTTTAGTATTTTCTATTGCTGGAAGGCATGCTACCGAGATAGTTATTAAAACTTGGTATTCTAATCTGGCCGAGATAGGGACAATTAATCTTAGTGCTAATGAGCTTTTTCGCCTCATGAAGTGGAACATGCAAAATTTTTTTTATATTATAGCGCCATTACTATCTATTATTATGTTAGCAGGGGCACTTGCCAGTATCTTCCAGACTGGTGGTCTTCAGTTCTCCTGGAATCCCTTAAGCCCTAAATGGAATAAGCTTAACCCACTTAAAGGGTTTGGTCGTATTTTTTCCAAAAGTTCTCTAGTAGAATTATTTAAATCGTTATTTAAAATTTCTATTGTTTCGATTATCGCCTACCAGACTATTAGTAGTCATTGGGATGGGATACCTATTCTTATGGGTTATGGTGTAGCGCAAATACTCCTCTTTATGGGTGAAGTGATGGTTGAAATCATGATTAAAGTGTTTCTTGTTATGATTTTTTTGGCGGCCTTAGACTTTACCTTCCAAAAATATACCTATCTAGAAAATCTTCGTATGACAAAGCAGGAGGTTAAGGATGAGCGCAAGGATCTGGAAGGTAACCCACAGATCAAACAACGAATTCGAAGTGTTCAGATGGAGATGGTGCGTCGCCGGATGATGTCTGCTGTTCCTCAAGCGGACGTTGTAATAACTAACCCGACACACTTTTCCGTTGCCATTAAATATGATACAGAAAATTACGCCGCACCTGTTGTAGTAGCGAAGGGGCAAAATAATATTGCACTTAAGATTCGTGAAATTGCGAAGGAAAATAATATTCCCTTAGTAGAAGATAAACCACTAGCACGCACCTTATATAAGACGGTAGATGTTGGACAACTTATTCCTGCCAGTTTGTATAAGGCTGTAGCGGAAATATTGGCTTATGTATTTAAATTAAAAGGAAAGACCTCAGTCTAGCGACATATAGCTCCACCCTCTCTCAAAATATCATCTTTTTAAGTTTAAAATAATTAAACTAGTTTTAATCGGTACGAACCTTGCACTATTACTTTGTATCTTTAACTTAGCCTATTTTAGCTCAGGTTAAATACGTTTTAATTTTTTAGATCTTTTTTTTATAAGGACTTATGAGTATTTATATTTTTCGCTCATGTGTCAAAACTTTGAATAACATGGTGTATCTATGGAACAACAATCATCCTTATTAAAAGCGATTCTGCAAAGGCCGCAAGAATATGTGGTTGGTTTAGGGGTGGTTGTGATTCTAGCAGTTATGGTGATGCCCATTCCTGCATTCATGTTGGATATTTTTCTTTCCTTCAGTATTACTTTTGCTCTGATTATTTTATTAGTTTCTGTTTTTATGCGCGGTCCTTTAGATTTTTCAGTTTTTCCATCACTTTTGCTCATTGTTACGCTAATCAGGTTATCTTTGAATGTGGCCTCAACGCGCATCATTCTTTTGCATGGTAGTGAGGGGACTAGTGCTGCTGGTAAGGTAATTGAATCTTTCGGGTCGTTTGTTGTTGGAGGAAACTTTATAGTTGGAACAGTAGTTTTTATCATTCTTGTCATGATAAATTTTATTGTTATAACCAAAGGTTCGGTAAGGACCTCGGAAGTGGCTGCGCGCTTTACTTTGGACTCGATCCCAGGAAAGCAAATGAGCATTGATGCAGATCTCAATGCAGGTCTGATTAATGATAAGGAAGCTCGAGATAGAAGACAAGCACTTGAACAGGAGGCTAGTTTTTATGGTTCAATGGATGGTGCCATCCGTTTTGTAAGAGGTGACGCTATTGCTGGAATCCTAATTACAATTGTAAATATTATTGGTGGGTTTGGTATTGGGGTATTTCAGAAGGATATGGGGATTGGTGAAGCAGCGCAAGTATACACTTTACTAACGATAGGTGATGGATTAGTTTCGCAACTACCGGCATTGGTTGTATCTACCGCAGCAGGTCTTGTGGTAACTCGCGCGACTGCAGATAAAAATCTACCAAAACAGCTTATAAGCCAACTACTCAATCAGCCCTACGCTTTTCTTATTGCTTCAGGAATATTGTTCTTTTTTGGGCTAATTCCAGGGTTGCCTACTTTCCCCTTTTTTTTGATGTCAATTATTGCAGGAATAATTGGATTCAATGAATTCAAAGATACGACCAAAAAGTCTCTGATTGAAAACCGTAAGAAAGCAGAGGATGCAAAAGCTCCTACTCCCGAACGCGTAGAATCGATTTTACCTCTTGATATAATGGAATTAGAAGTCGGCTATGAGCTGATTCCTTTGGTTGATGCGGATAGTAATGGCGAATTGCTTGATAGGATAAAATCTGTACGACGGCAGTTTGCCTTAGAGATGGGATTTATTGTTCCCCCGCTTCATATTCGAGATAACTTACAATTGAAGTCCAGTGAGTATGGGATTCTTATTAAAGGAGTTGAAGTATCTCGAGGTTCAATTATGACAGGTCGTTTACTTGCTATGAATCCAGGGACGATTGAAAAAGAAATAGATGGTATTCAGACAACAGAACCGACATTTGGTCTTCCCGCAGTATGGATCACAACTTCAGATAAACAGAAGGCTCAGATGGCAGGTTACACCGTTGTTGACCCAGCGACAGTTGTTACTACTCATATTAAAGAGACTATTAAACGACACGCATCAGAACTTTTGGGTAGGCAGGAAACTCAGTCTCTTGTCGATAAATTTAAAGAGAGTAACCCAAAGGTGATCGAGGAGTTAATTCCGGATGTGTTATCTCTTGGGAAAATACAAAAAGTTTTACAAAATCTATTAAAGGAGCACGTTTCCATTCGTGACTTGCGTACGATCCTTGAGCAATTGGCTGATTATGCTCCAAGCACCCAAGACACAGATGTTTTGACGGAATATGTGCGCCAGGCCATGGCTCGCCCTATTACCAAGCAATTCCAATCGGCTGATGGCTCTTTATCTGTTATGACCCTAGATCGCCAAGTAGAAGAGATCATTCAGAAATCTATTCAGAGAACAGAAGTTAACTCGTTTTTGGCGTTGGAACCTACGATTGCAGAAAAGCTACTTGTTGAATTACAGGGTGCTGTTGAGGCAATGAGCCCTCAAATGGAGACATCCCCAGTATTGCTAGCATCACCAGGGATTCGGCACCATTTGCGCAAGTTTTTAGAACGTTTTATACCTGACTTAGCGGTATTGTCCCATAGTGAGATTATTCCATCAGTACAAATTAAAACATTGAAAGTGGTTAACCTAAATGCAAATTAAAAAATATGTTGCAGATAATTATAGCGAGGCCCTGACTTGTATAAAACGAGAGATGGGAAATGATGCTCTTATTTTAAAAACACGATCTATACGTGGTCATTCTGAATTGAGTGGGGGTAAGGCATCTAAAGTAGAGATTACAGCTGCTATAGATGCTGCAATAAGTAATATTGAAAATGAGAAAAAAACAATAGCTTCAAAAACTCCTTTGGACTTACCTGACTTTGGTGGTGAGATTGAACCAGACATAAAGTCTTTGATGTACTCACTCCTTAGCCAAACTGAAAAAGCTCAGTCTCTAGGTATAAAAAACCATCAACTTGATCTATTTTCTCAGTTGACTGAAAATGGATTAAACGAAAAAATTATTGCCAAAATTTTTTCAAAATTATCTTTTTCAAATGATAGTGCTGCTTTTTTAAAAGATAAATTTATAAAAATTATGAAACGCTTGATCGTATGTCGAGGTGAAATTAAAATTTCTAAAAATAGTTTGCCTAAAAAAGTAGTTCTTTTGGGGCCAACTGGAGCGGGGAAGACAACTACCGTTTCGAAAATTGCTGCTGACTTGATTTACCGACAAAAAAAGAAAGTAGCTCTTGTGTCATTAGATACTTTTCGTGTTGGTGGAATTGAACAACTACAGATTTATGGGGATATAATGAATATACCTGTAGAAAGTGCTCAAGACCGACTTGGCTTAGAAGAATGTATGAAACGTCATTCTGACAAGGATGCCATTTTGATTGATACCATGGGTCGATGCCACAAGGACCATAAGTATTCTACTCAATTGTCTGAAGTGTTTGAAGGATTAGACGAGGTGGAGACTCACCTTGTTTTGAGCGTAGGTTCTAATGAAAAGCTCTTTATGGAATCTTATAAACAGTTTTCTTCGCTAGGGATCGATCGCGTGTTGTTCACTAAAATAGATGAAGGTTTAAGTTTTGGTTCGATAATAAATTTTTCTTTACGAACGCGCCTCCCGTTATCGTATTTAACTACAGGGCAAAGAGTACCGGAAGATATTGAAGTTGCAGATCAGGATAGGCTAATTCGTTTGATTTTTAACTAAAATAGGGATAAATTGGGGGCGATATAGTGGTTACAGGAAACCAAGCAAGGACTTTGAAAAATATAGTTTCAAATAAAATGAAATCTTCTTCCCTTAGAGTATTGGCTGTAAGTAGCGGTAAGGGTGGCGTTGGGAAAACAAATATCGTCGCTAATTTAGCATACGTATTTTCTAAGAGCGGGAAAAAAGTCCTTGTGGTGGATGCAGACTTGGGCTTGAACAATATCGATATTCTTTTAGGGCTCAATCCAAAGTTTCATATAGGGCATGTCTTATCTGGAGAGAAGAATGTTCAAGATATTATTACAAAGGGGCCTGCAGACATTCATTTGCTCCCAGCAGGAGGTGGGTTGCAGGAACTAACGCAACTCGATGACGAGAAAAAAATATTACTCATGGAGGAATTAGATCAGGTTAGTAGCGAATACGATTTCCTTATTTTCGATACAGGTGCGGGTATATCTACAAACGTCACCTATTTTTGTAGTGCAGCTCATGAAATCATATTGGTTGCTACGACTGAGCCTACTTCGTTGACGGATGTTTATGCACTTATCAAAACGCTACATACAAAACACTCGCAACAATACTTTCGAGTTATAATAAACTTAGTCAACTCAGAAGCAGAAGCTCAACTTATATTTAAGAACCTAGCAGCAGTTGCGGATAAATTTTTGCCAAATGTTTCTATTGAGTATATCGGATATATTTTGTCCGACCAAGTTGTTACTAAAGCAGTTCGGCAGCAAAAAGCATTTTCAGAGTTATATCCAAACTCCAAAGCGACTCAGTGTATTAATCGATTAGTTCAAATGATGGTGGGAGAAAAGCAAAATATGGCTAGAGAAGAGCAGACCACATTATTTTGGCGTACGGCATTTACAGTCCAATGAATGAAACCATTATCAATAAATGGGCCATGGGGTTGGCAGTTTTTTCATTTGGTTTTTTGAGCATAGGTAGTTTTTTGTTTGGTGCAACGGTAACTACCTCTATATTAAGAGCCTTAGGTGGTGCAGTATTCTTCGGGGCGTTATTGTGGCTAGTGGGATTGCTAATTAACGAGGAAGAAGATTCCATAGATGATGATATTGAAGGGGAGGACGTTATAGATCAAGAGCCAGTTGCGGTAAATTCTGAAGCTGTACGAGAGAAGTTTTTGAAAAAGAGCTCTGAAATTGCAGAGAAAAATTTGGAAGAAAAAAAGGCAAACGAAACTGAAGAAGCAACCCCTTTTTAACTAGGTATTTAATAGATTTTAGCGTGAGTAAATTAAATGGCCAGTAAACAACAACTAGCAGAAGAAATCGAGATTACGGCTGAAAACCGAGAAGAAGTGATAATCCGGTATAGTCCAATGATTAAGTATGTGGCCAATAGAATTGCGATGCGCCTTCCTCCTCATATAGAAGTGGATGATTTGATTAGTGTTGGTGTTTTAGGATTGATGGACGCAATTTCAAAATATGATTC
>JABHTG010000144.1 GCA_018697205.1 Nitrospina sp.
CTCTCTATGCGTGACACTTGTGAAAAACGCGCTGATATCTTTTGCACAAATAATTTCATAAAAAATATGCGCGAGATCATTTACTAAGCAAACCCAGCAAGAAAACTTAAGTAATGGAACTGGTGGATGCATGGTAGATCTTTTCTTTGCCCTTAATTAAGGGACTTCTCTCCCTCAAAACGGAAATCATTTGTTGAAAAATCTATCCAATGAAATTTTTGAACAACAAACTCTCTGATTAAAATTTTCATCTGTTTTAAATAGTTGATTTTATTTTTTGAATAAATCAAGCTCTTTAAATATTTAGGGTCTAAAAAAATTGCCGCGGTAGGAAAATTTTATTGCATTTATGCATATTAGAGATACTAAACTCCTTTAAATTCTCTTCATGTACTGCAAACCTAAACTTTTCTGGATACATTTCTGGCAATAGCGAACAGTCCTCCATAGATAGGTGGTACTCATCCCGAGTGATAACTTCGTGAGTATCGGTATAAATTTCAGTACCAGGGTAAGGAGTGAAAATATTTATTGTGACAATATTAGGTTTTATTTCCTCCAATAGATCAATCGTATCTTGTAAATCTTTTTTTGTTTCACCTAGTGTATTTATTAACATATTGGCAAAGGAAGGTATTTTATTTTATACTTTTACCTAAATAGACACCCTATAATAAAACTAACGCCAATGAGCCCACCTAGCTAGCCTCTTTTGATTGACAAATGAAAAATAAACCAGTTATTTTCTCCATCATCATACCATTCAAAAGTTGGTCTTATAATCTAGAAGAGTGTTTAAAGTTTATAAGAAAACTATCATTCAAAGAGTTTGAACTGATTCTTCTCCCAGACAATGAGATGACTCTGGTCGATGAATTTCGCGATCTTCCCATTATTCTATACCCTACCGGACAAGTAAATCCTGCTATTAAAAGAGATCTTGGAGGTGAAAAAGCTAAAGGTCAGTTTTTTGCTTTTATTGACGACGATGCATATCCCCAGTCCGATTGGCTAGATGTAGCTATAAAAATTTTCAAAACAGAGCAAGAAATCGGTGCTATTGGCGGGCCAGCAGTCACTCCAAAGACGGACCCTTTTTGGGCTCGTGTATCTGGAGCAGTATTTTTAAGTCGAACTTCTGGCGGCTTCCCAGAGCGCTACATACCATGTCCACCAATTAGGGTGGTAGATGATTGGCCAACTGTCAACCTTATCGTCAGAAAATCAGTTTTCAATCAAGTGGCTGGATTTGGATCAAAGTTCTGGCCCGGAGAAGACACCCTTTTTTGCTTAAAAATAATAAGTAAAACATCCAAAAAAATTCTTTATGTCCCCGAATTAGTTGTTTGGCATCATCGACGTAGTGAGTTGCATAAGCACCTATATCAGGTCGGAAATTACGGCTTACACAGAGGACATTTTGCCAGTCAATTTCCGGGAACGTCTCGCAGGGTCATTTACTTTATCCCTACTCTGTGGGTTATGTTTGTTCTAACCGGGCTATTCCTGCCGACTTTATCACACTCAATATACATACTTTACCTAGGAGGCTGGGCCTTCTACTTGGCAGCTCTAGCTATCTCTTGGAAGCAAATATGCCGTTATGAGAGTATCCTTGTGGCGTTTGCTGCAATACCTTATATATTGCTATCTCATCTATGGTATGGCATCAAGTTTGCTCAAGGCTTTGCTACTAAAAATTTAAAAAGAAAACTAGGCAGATGAATCTTTACTCTCAAGATTTGCCAGCCAACAAGTTTAAAATATCTCAGTGTTGCATAAAGTACTAGAAATTAGAAACCTATCAACTACTGCCTATGCTCTACGTTTAGAGCGAAAAGGATTATCTTTTAAGGCTGGGCAATGCTTCAATTTAGGGCTCAAAAGTAGTGGGGTCAATCGTGAGTATTCTATCTACTCAGGAGAAAACGATGACTATTTGGAGTTCCTCATTAAAGAGGTTAAGGAAGGAATCGTTTCCCCTTCCTTACGAAAAGTGCCCTTAGGGGAAGAAATTAATCTACATGGACCCTACGGGTCATTTGTGATTGACCCTATAAAAGTGGAGCAGGTTCAGTTTTGTTTTATATGTACAGGCACTGGAATTGCTCCTTTTCACTCATTTATTAGAAGCCATCCAAATCTAGATTATCAAATCATCAATGGAATTCGGTTCTTGAACGAACGCTACGATTACGATGAATACCATCCCTTTAAAATAACGACTTGCATTAGTCGAGAAAAGTCGACAGGGTTCCACGGTAGACTCACTGACTATCTTTCCAAAATACCAGTCGACACAAAAAGTGTTTTTTACATTTGCGGTAACCAGAAAATGATTCAAGATGCATATGAAATACTTCGGGGAAAAAAGGTTTCAGGAAACCATATTTTCACAGAGGCTTTTTTTTGAGTTTTTATTTTAAAATCCACTTTCATCTGATATCCCTTTAAATATCTACGCCATGAAAATCGCATTTTCATATCCACCCATAATAAATTCAGATGGCCAAAAAGCCATGGTTTCACAAAACAGGAACGTCCAGTTCTTTATGAAACCAACTTACCTTTTACCGATTATTCAAGGACAAGCCGCAACTTGGCTTAGAGATATGGGTTACGACGTTCTTTGGGATGATGGAAACTCTCAACTCAAAACCTTTGACTGCTGGTATCGTAACTTAATCGAAACATTTCCAGATGTAATTGTGTTTGAGAGTACAACTCCTGTCATGAAGTTTTATTGGAAAATAATAAATAAACTAAAATCAGACCTCCCTAATTGCATAGTAATTATGTCAGGATATCATTCAATGAGAAAACCACAGGAGACTCTTAGAAACAGTGCCACAGATGTTATTTTAAGGAGCAATCACATTGATTTTGTCCTACAAAAATTCATTCCCTACATTGATGAAAATTCTCGATGGAGAGAAAACTGCCCAATAGAAGGGCTTGTTATTAGGATCGATGAAGATGATTTTCATGACACAGGAAACTTTAAACAAATTGAGACACTTGATCTCTCACCTGATGTTGATCGCGATTTAGTTCAATGGAAAAACTACGCCTATGAAAATGGAAACTTCCTGCAGACACCAGGAGTCTATGCAACCAGTGTTGTCAGAGACTGCATGTTTGGGAAATGCTCGTTTTGCCGATACAATGGACCTGATTTGACATTTTCAATGAGGTCAGTCCAAAAAAGTCTTGACGAATATCAAAAGTTGATCGAGGATTATGGTGCCCGTGAAATATTTGACGACTCTGGGGTGTGGTATCGAGGGTCTGAAGCTAGAGAATTTGCGCAAGGTATCATCGATCGAGGCCTGAATAAAAAGAATTGTTATTTTGGCTTCAACACTCGGTTCGGGTATCTAGAGGAAGATACAATTGCTCTTTTGGCTAAAGCTAACTTCCGCTTTGTTCTTGTGGGCTTAGAAGCTGCTGATGAAGAAACCCTTCATCGTCTTAATAAGGGTTACGGGCCAGAAGATTCGGAACAAAATTTAAAGCTATACACCAAGTATGGACTTTTCCCTCACCTAACCATAATGGTCGGATATTTTTGGCAAACTCGAGAGCAGTTGAATACAACTATCGATACTGTAAAACGATTTATGTTTGAAGGAATAACCCGAACCCTTCAAGTAACCATATGCACTCCCATTGATTTCACACCATATCATCAAGAGTGCATAGACCAAAAGATGCTTTTAACTAATGATTATGATGATTTTGATATGAGTAAACTTATTGTC
>JABHTG010000024.1 GCA_018697205.1 Nitrospina sp.
CGAATCTAGTGAAAGTATAGAAATTACAACTTTGGCCGGATGATTCGATTACAAGTAATCTCCTTTCACGTAGTAAACTCATCAATACAAAATCATAGCTTTAAAATATTTTGATATAATCAGGCCTTTATTTTTTTAGTTTTCATATCTACACAGACCTAGCAAAAAAAAGGAAATCACACTAAATGGAACTCAACTAAATGAAACGAGTCATCCTTGGTCTTGAAAAACTGTTAGCAAACCCTGCTGAATATCTCTGCGGAAGCACATTAGGTCTTGTGGTAAATCAAACAAGTTTAACCCCTAGCGGGCAGTTTTCTATCGGGAAATTTTCCAACAATAAAACATTTCAACTAAAAGCACTATTCGCACCTGAGCATGGAATCTATGGGGTAGATCAGGATATGGACCTTATCGCAGATGAAACTGATCCGCTGTCAGGCCTCCCCGTCTACAGCCTTTATGGTAGTGATACTTCGTCACTCACTCCTTCTCTAACTATTTTAAACGGAATCGATAATTTAGTTTTTGACATCCAAGATATCGGCTCACGTTATTACACATTTATTTATACTTTAGCGAATTGCATGAAGATCTGTGCCCAATCAAACACAAGAATGATAGTATGCGATCGCCCAAATCCAATTAATGGATTAGCAATTGAGGGTAATCTCGTTAAAAAGGCGTTTCATTCTTTTGTCGGTCAGTATCCAATCCCCAACCGCCATGGGATGACAGTGGGAGAACTGGCAATATTATTTAACCAGCATTTTGGCATCAAGTGTGATTTGAAGGTAATTCCTATGAAGGGTTGGGAGCGACCTATGTGGTATGATCAGACTGGCCTTCCTTGGGTTTCACCATCACCCAATATGCCTTCATTATCCACCGCTACAGTATACTCGGGAATGTGCCTTGTCGAAGGTACCCTTTTGTCAGAGGGAAGAGGGACAACTCTCCCATTTGAGCAAGTTGGTGCGCCATTCATTAATGCAGAACGTTTAGCTAAAATACTCAATAAAGAAAATCTTCCAGGACTTTTTTTTCGGCCTCAGTACTTTAAACCTCAATTTCAAAAATGGAGTGGCAAAGTATGCGGTGGCGTACAGCTTCACGTCACAGAAAGAAATAAAATCAAACCCCTTGCAACAAGTATAAATGTGCTTTTTTCCATCAAGAAACTATATCCAAATGACTTTTCTTGGAGAACAGAAGCTTATGAATTTGTTAAAGACCGACTGGCTATTGACCTCCTTTATGGTGATTCAATTTTACGTGAAGCTATGGAGTCCGGCAACTTATCCATCAATAACCTAGAGAAAACCTGGGAAGAGGATATTAAGTTTTTTTCTCCTCTACGCGAAGCCTGCTTAATTTATTAATGTCGGACTCCGCTGTTTCCTCCTTTTATTTTCAGCTAGATATCAAAGAAAATTTTTACAAAAATAATTCTTTATAAACAATTACTTAAGGATTTATTTTGTTTCTGTAAAAAATTAACCCTTCCTATTGACAAAACACGGATCAATCCCTATATTTTTGTTTTGACTGATCGGTTTCCTACATTATGAATCTAAAAGAAATTCTCCTGTCTGATATGAAAGAGGCTATGAAGGCAAGAGAAACTCTTACATTAAACACCATTCGTGGTTTAGTTTCCGAAATAAAAAACCAAGAAATTGATCTTCGTAGAAAAGTTGATAACGATGAAATAATCTCTTTAGTTTTCTCTCAAGTCAAAAAAAGAAAAGAAGCTGCAATCCTATTTGATAAGGGAGGGCGCAGCGATCTTAGCAAAATAGAGCAACAAGAAATGCTAATTCTTCAGAAGTATTTACCTGAACAGGTCTCTGAGAGCGATTTAAAAAATCGTATTCAGGAAGTGATCTTAGATCTTGGAATCGCTGACATAAAAGACCTTGGCAAGGTAATGAAAATCATCATCCCCGAGTTCAAAGGGCGTGCGGACAATGGTCAAATAAAAAATTTGGTTAACGAATGTCTTAAGTGACTTCCCGCCATACCGGCCAGAAAGCGGTCTAACGTCCAATATTATTTTGGTTATGGCCCAACTAAAATTAATGGAAGACATCCTTGAATCATTTAATCCCTGAGCACTTAATAGAAGAAATCCGTTCTCAAAATGATATTTTAGATGTCATTTCGGCGAATGTTCTTCTAAAGAAAAATGGGCAAAATTACAAAGGGCTTTGTCCTTTTCATTCTGAAAAAACACCCTCATTTATTGTAAGCCCTGAAAAGCAGATTTATCACTGTTTTGGTTGTGGTGCAGGGGGAAATATTTTTAAGTTTGTTATGGAAATGGAAGATTTGCCGTTTCTAACCGTAATTAAGGAACTTGCCTCAAAATGCGGAGTTGAACTACCTGTTTTCAATCCAGGCCAAATTGACGCCAAATCGAATGAGCGGAATTTACTCCTAAATATTAACCAAAAAGCCCTGAACTATTTTATTAGCTCACTTATGAATAGCAAAGAAGGGAAACCAGCGAGAGATTATCTAAGTTCTAGAGGTTTTAATGACGAAAAACTACTGGCTGACTATAATATTGGCTGGGCTCCACCTGGGTGGAAAAACACTCTAAACCATTTACAAAACCAAGAAAGGTTCTCCAAGAATGATCTAACACGAGCAGGGCTCATTAAACAAAAGGAGAGCTCTAGCGAAAATAATTTTTATGATCGATTTAGAGAGCGAATAATGTTCCCTCTTGAGGATATTCATGGTAACCTGATAGCTTTTGCTGGAAGAGTTATAAGTGAAACTGAACCAAAATACCTTAATTCACCAGAAACCCCCTTATACATTAAGGGAAAGCATTTATTTGGATTCAACCGAGCAAAAGAGTCAATTAGGAAACAAAATAAAGCACTTATAGTGGAGGGTTACTTTGATCAAATGAGAGCCCATCAGAACGGTATCAGAAACAGCGTTGCTACCTGTGGTACAGCTTTGACCCATGAACAGGTGAGTTTACTCAAAAATCACACTAAACGAGCTACATTAATTTTTGATAGCGATTCAGCTGGTAAAACAGCAACAAAAAAAGGATTCGAGGTACTCCTGAAGCAAGGCATAAGCGTAGAAGTACTCTCTCTTCCTGCAGGGCATGATCCCGATTCTTATATCCATCAATTTGGGCCAGAAAAATTTTTAGAAGAATTAGAAAACGCTAGGCCTTTTATTGAATCTTATATTGATGATGCCATTACAACTGGAAGTGTATCGAATCCAAATGGCAAATTAGAAGTGGTAAATAAAGTGTTACCTATTCTGATGAAAATAGAAAACACAATAGAACGAACTGAGTGGATAAGAATTCTAACAGAACGAGCAAAGATAGAAGATAAAGCTCTTTTAACTGAACTAAAAAACGCTATAAAACAAGACAAAACCTTTGTTGAAAAATATCATCAAAAAAGCGATCGCTCGAATAATCAAAATGCAGAGCTCTATTTAGTTCACCTAATATTTTCGGATAAGGAGTTAGCCCTAAAAATAAAAGAACAGGCGCAAATAGATCGTTTTACAGATCCTAATCTACGTCAAATTGTTGAGATTTGCTACCAGTTGCTTCTTGAGAATTCTGAGTTAAGAGTAGACTTGGTTCTGGATCAAATAGATGATCCAAAAATAAAAACCTTATTGAGTGAGATTGGTGTCACCGCAATACCGTTTGATAATCCAAAAAAAACATTGAGTGACTGTATACAAGCACTAAACAAAAAGGCACTCAATAATAAAGTGGAAGAACTTAAAAAACAACGAAATGAAGCGCTAGCTGCAGGGGAATCTGAACGCTCTCAAAAAATCCAAAACAAATTAAAAGAATTACGTATAACTTTAAATTAAATACCAGTCGTGAAAATTTCAAGAAAATAGAAACTAAAAATTATTCAAACCCACCGGAGATGTTTAGACAATGTCAACTACGGAAGAGCCCAACCGAGTAAATGACGAAATTGGTCAATTAGTTTTACAAGGAAAAGCAAAAGGTTACGTGACCTATGAAGAATTGAACGACGCTTTACCTTCAAACTTCATCGCTCCAGAGCAAATTGATGGTTTAATGAATATGTTCGCGGAAAACGAAATTCATGTAGTAGACTCTGCTTTGGCAGGGGAAAAGCTTGTCTCTGAGAATAGCTCCCATGGCCAGAAAGAGGACTCACCCTCTGAAGATACTGCCACCGCCAAAAGTGAAAACCTGTCTGTTGATGATCCCGTACGTATGTATCTGAGAGAGATGGGAACCATTTCTCTACTCACACGTGAAGGTGAAGTAACAATAGCAAAAAAAATTGAAGCAGGACAACACGAAGTTGTTTCAGCGGCCGCAGACTGCACTATCACTCATAAAGAAATAACACAGATAGGCGAACAAACAAAAAAAGGTGAAATTAGTGTATTTGAAGTATCTGTAATAGGGGAACCTGAAGAGAAAAAACAGGCAATTGCAGACAAAGAAACAAAGAAATTTCTCAAGCACGTAAAGTTTTTCAAAACTAACTGTAAAAAACTAATAGAGCTCCAAAATAAAAGCAAAACCAAATTAACAGAAAAAGCTCGGGAGAAATGCGAGCAGAAAGAAATAGGCATAAAAACTATTCTCGAAGATTCTATCCGCAAGATGAAATTAAACCCCGATGTAATGGATAAAATAATTGAAGTAATTTATGCTGTTGCGGCAGAACTACGCTTAGCAGGGAAATTGGAACGCAATTTTGAACGAGAGTGGGGAACGACATTAGCTGATATTAAAAAGAAGTCTGGCAACTGGAGTAAGCAAAAAAGTCTAAAATTATCGCGCGGCAAAACCGTGACAAAGCAGCAATACGAAAACCACATAAAATCTGTACAACCCGGACGTAGAAAAATAAAACAAATTGAAGTCCAAACAGGGGCGTCAAAGGAGCGACTACTTGCAACAGTCCGTTCAATAGCGCGTGGTCGAATCAAAGAAAAAAATGCAAAACGAGAATTAGCAGAGGCCAACCTTCGATTGGTAGTCAGCATAGCTAAAAAATACACTAATCGTGGTTTACAGTTTCTTGATCTTATTCAAGAAGGAAACATAGGCCTAATGAAAGCTGTAGATAAATTTGAGTACCAACGTGGTTATAAGTTCAGTACCTACGCAACTTGGTGGATAAGACAAGCTATAACCCGTGCTATTGCTGATCAGGCTAGAACCATTCGAATTCCAGTTCATATGATCGAAACTATTAATAAACTCATCCGCGTCTCACGCCACTTAGTTCAAGAACTTGGACGCGAACCTACTCCTGAAGAAATCGCAAAAAAAATGGACTTACATATAGATAAAGTTCGAAAAGTTTTAAAAATTGCTAAAGAACCCATATCACTAGAAACACCTATCGGCGAAGAAGAAAATAGCCATCTTGGTGACTTTATCGAGGATAAAAAGATTCTTTCACCCATTGATTCGGTAGTTAAAAAGAGCCTTAAAGATCAGACCGAAAAAATACTTTCAACTTTAGCTACAAGAGAAGAAAAAGTTCTTCGCAAAAGATTTGGAATAGGGCTTGACTCTGAACATACTTTAGAAGAAGTTGGGCAAGATTTTTCTGTTACTCGTGAAAGAATTCGTCAAATAGAAGCCAAAGCCCTTCGCAAGCTAAGGCATCCTAGTCGAAGTAAAAAATTGCGTAGCTTTATAGAAAGTTAATCGTCTTGGGCCTATAGCTCAGTTGGTAGAGCTCCCGGCTCATAACCGGGCGGTCGGAGGTTCGAATCCCCCTGGGCCCACCAAATAAAAAAGAGGTTTGCGGAGCATCTAACTCCTGCAAGCTCTTTTAAGCAAAATAATCATAGCTTTCAGGTTTGACTTTATTTACCTAATTTTAGCAGACAACCCTAAAACGGAAACTAACTGACTATAGATCTCTATAAAATTTCAGGACCAAGTCAAAAATTATTTTCATTATCTTCTTCAATATTTTATAATTAACACTCTCCTGAGTAGATTTATTATCTAGTTTCTTAACTTATAAATAGAATTATAGTTTACAAGAAAGTCTCAAATGAAATCATTAGCTGCTATTACAATAAATGACATTGACACCATAAAAATTGCTTTAAACGATTCAGTGTCTGATATAAACAATGAACTTAAGGCTGATATAAAAGAAAAAAAACGGCTAGAACTATTGGATTACAAGGATAAATACTTAAAAGTCTACAACAAACTTCGCCAAAACCCTTCGATATACTCTTTAAGCGAAACGGAGCTTGATATAACGGCCGGTGGCTTAAATGACGCAATTCAACTACTTGAGGAAATTTTGACAGACACCAAACTAGATGAACCTGAAAGAGAAGAAACTACTGATGTTAAAAATAGCTGCTATCGCATAGTTGAACTTTTAGCCGGCTAATTCTTGAGGAGCCAGCTCTTATAAAAAGTTAATATAATATCCATAGGTAAACATCCAACTCCTAATTCCTTCCCAAGCAGCCATACATAATACCCAAGATTTCATCCTATTGTTCTTGAAATTTCGTTTATGCTCTTACATAAATGATGAGTCAGCACTCCCATAAAAAAAATATACCTTAAAAAGACTGGAACAGAACCAAAAATATAACTGTAAAAAATTTAAGTCCAACAGTTACTTAAGCTCTTCCTGTTTGAGGATAAAACCATCTTGAGCTACACCTAAGTAAACTAAAAGTTCCGACAAACTAGCCATCGCAAAAATTAGTATGAGTGTCAATGCTATCACCCTGCAAAAAATAAAAAAAATTTCTTTTAAAGATTTTTTTTGTTCCCACCAACTGATTATGATTGTTAAGATAACTACAATAATCCCAGAAACCAAGTAATATTTAAGTGACATACGTTTGTTCCCTATACTTTTTTGGCATAATCAGAAGATTATAGAACGTTAATTCATCGGGACTTCTAAATGCATTAATACCTATGTCAATTTCAGGTTGTGCCTTTAAGGCCTGCTCTTTGTAGGTACCAAAAATTCGATCCCAAATTGACAGATTAAACCCATAATTTGAATTTGTTTCTCTGACTTCTACAGAATGGTGAATGCGATGCATATCTGGCGTCACGATTAATTTTTTGAAAAAATAATCCGCTTTTTCTGGCAAGGCTATGTTTGAGTGCGTAAAAAGAGCCATCCCATTAAGAACCGCTTCAAATACTAGAACAGCGATAGGAGCAGGGCCTAGTAGAAAAATGATCCCAATTTTATAAAGCATTGATGCGAGAATCTCTACAGGATGAAACCTCAAACCCGATGATGCATCAAGGTCTAGATCTGAATGATGAACAACGTGAAATCTCCAAAAGAACGGTATCTTATGCACTAATACATGTTGAAAATAAATAGCAAAATCGAGAAAAACCACTGTTAAAAAAAATTCCAACCCATGGTTCCACTCTAAATTATTAAACAAACCCCAACCTTTAATTTCAATAGTTTTTGCAGCTCCAACTGCTGCGGCACCAAATACTAATTTAAGTAAAATAGTATTTACCCCCGACAGTCCAAGGTGAATTCCAAGTCGGCGTAACTTTGAATCTACTTTAGGGTGCCTTGGAATTAATGCCTCAAGAATCAGCATCAATATAAAAACTGAAATAAAAATTAATAAGCGAAGAGCATTGCCATCCATTATTAACATCTCTATAGTAAAATTAAAAAAGTAATACCATCTAATTTTTTAGAATGGTTATCTAGGTTTTTTTTTCATCCTTTCTCTTCTTTCAGTATCATCTCGTCGGACAAGAATAATAATAGCTTCAAGTATTAGCCCCAAAAACCAGAGGGTGGTAAATGCTATCGTCCACAAAAATATAATATTAAACCAATACTGGTTTGGACTATAATCACGAGATATATGTATCAAGGCTTTTACTTTCTCTCTCTCAATCTCTGAAGATTTGAGATATGTTTGGTAAAATGGGTGCCTTTTAGAGGCCGCGAAGTCTTGCAACTCGTCTCTTGGAAGACGTATAAACTTCGAGACATCCATAATATTTTCCTTAAAAAATAACCTCATTTTTTGCATTTCTGCAGAATCAGGTGGATTCGAAGCGTAGTACCACCATGTAATTACAACAGCTAAGGTAAAAGAAAGCCAAAATGAAATCCGTCTGCTAAGGACTTCCTTTTTATTATCTCGCAGTTCTTGTGTTTGTTCTTGCTCGCCCTCCATTGCTATTCCTCCAATAAAATAAAGCTTTAAATTACCTAATAAGACCAAATATATTTTCGGTAAAATTTAATTATACATATCGTTATTAGATTCAACAAGAAAGGGGCGCTCACTTAAATTAACACCTGAAACAAATTATTAAATATTAGCCCATAAAGGGAATTCTTTAAAAATAATATAAACCTTCAAAAGGAAATATTCTGAAGTGGGAATTCAATTTAATGATCACAATACAAATATAAAATTGAAATCATTAATGATCAATTAATACGCCATTAAGTAATATTAATATATCTCCAAACAAGAAATTATCCGATATAGACACAAAATTCATCCATTATCAATAAAGAAGCAATCTAGCACTCGAGTTGTTAAATAAGGTATGACAATATATACGAATTTATTTACCACTCTATACTTTGCCTAAACTGAGAACACTCTAGACCCTAACAGATTAAACGAAAGCTCAATAGGCTATTTCTCCCTTCTAAAGGAAAATCATTCCTTTAGGAATCTAAGGTATGGACAAGTTATTATGGCACTATTGACATTAATTATGGGTATCAGCAATGGGATTGTAGGAGTCGCAATTGATGAACTACAAATGACTATTCAATCGATTACTTTATGGATGAGCGGACTATTTATGATACCTGGAATACTATGGATAATATTCCTTACTTTCGGGAGTAAAGTTAAAGAAAGGTTGACTGATGACAATCGATGTTCTAAGTAAAGTATTCAGCTAATGATTTTCCAATATCAAAATGATAAATAAATTTTTCGTTTTCATCTAATCCTTTTGCCCAAAGATAGGCTTCTTCCACCTCCTTTGGCATTTCTAAAGCATGAAGCACAGCAACTGAAACAAAGCTTGTTGCTAAGTCTGGTGACTTGGAGTAGGAAACCACTAAATCTTGCATAATTTGCATTTTTTCCTTGTCTAGACTACGGAATTTCTCAACCAAACTCTTAATATTTTCTTCACCAAAAGTATTATTATAACTTGCTCCAATAATTGGTGAGCGATAAAGATCTAAAATATCTTCCTCGAGAGTTATGCTAGACTCTGACATGGTAAACCTTTAAGTAAAAAACAGACTTATTAAATCAACTCTGATTCAGCTGTTTCTTTTTTTATAATATATTTTTCAAACTCTTCAACATAAGCTAATTGACTAAGGTCATCCATTCGATCCAAAAACACCTTTCCATCCAAATGGTCAATTTCATGTTGAAGCACTATTGCAATAAAACCCTCAGCATCAATAGCTTGAAGATTTCCCTCGCGGTCAAAATATTCTACTGTTATTTCTGTCGAGCGTGGGACTAAACCTCTTAAATCTTTTAGGCTTAAACACCCTTCCCAACCTAAGGCAGTCTCTTCACCATAGTATTTTATTGAAGGATTAATCAATATTGTTAAAGGAATATTAGGTGCCTCAGAATAACGTTCATTACGCGAACATTCAATAACCACCAAGCGTAAGGACTTAAAAACCTGAGGCGCAGCCAAACCAACACCATCTTCTTCACGCATTGTTTCAATCATATTATCAATCAATTCCTGCATTTCATTATCTTTTGATTTTATAGCCTTCAGGTCAACTAGTTTAGCTTTCTGGCGTAAAATCGGATCTCCTAGTTTAGCTATTTCAAGCAACGCCATATCAAAACCTCTCTAAAAATATAATTATAATTGGCAATTTTAAGGCTTCATAAAAAAAAAAACAACGGCTATATATATTAAAGTTAAACTAAAAAATATTTTTCTTAAAAAAAGAAATTATAATTTTTTGACTATTACTTGGAAGTCACAACTATTCAATTTACCTTTTAAAACAGATAGATCAAAACTTAAAAAAGTAGGGGGAACCTAATAACAGCTATAAACTTGAATGAAATAAAATTTTTATTTTGACATCATATGAGTCTTTGCTATATATTACGGCCACGTTAGCTACTAACGAAGGCTTACTATCATACATAGCTGCAAAATATATTTGAAGGAGGAGAAATGACTAAGGACGATTTAGTTACAGAAGTTGTTAAAAGCTGTAAGGGTGATGATCTTTCTAAAAGGTTGGTATCTGATGTAATTGACGCTACTTTTGCTTCAATCGGAAAATCCATAAAAAAGGATAAACGATTTTCTTACCCAGCGTTCGGCACATTCACCGTCCGAAATAGAAAAGCAAGAAAAGGACGGAACCCCCAAACAGGTGCAGAAATCAAAATAAAGGCCAGTAAGACAGTTGGATTTAAGCCCGCACCAACTTTAAAAAGTTCACTTTAATTTGCTTAAGAATAAGACGAGAACGCCCCTAGTTAAAGGGGCGTTTTTACTTATTTCTAAAAAATCAACCATATAAAAATCAGCTAGTTGAATTAATTTCGAGGACCTGAATCCTAGGTAATCTCCTTTAAAAATATTCTCCTACCACAAGGCACTAAGTTTTCTCTTCATAAAGCAGAAAAATTCAATTTCCCCTATTAAAAAATAAATTTAAATTCTCTGCGGAAACCATTCTTTAGAGGTCTACCTTAAATAATTTCTTCGCGGGGAGCGAGTTTTTCTAGCGGTATGATCATTAGCCCAAGTTTTCTCAATATAGTGACAAGTTCTACACTCTACTGTACGCCTAAATTGTCTTGTCTTGTATTTTAGACGAACCTTGAGCACATGTGACTCAGCTTCAAATTCTTTATGGTTGTGACAACTAGTGCAATAAGCGCTAATCACCCTATTATTTTCAGTTTTGTTGAATTCTCCATTAAATGCTTTAGTTATCTCTTTAACAGTGCAACCTCCCCCTAAGATTATGAAAAAAATAATAAAAAATAAAAAATAAAAAAAGTGCCTAGAAAAAAAAGGTCGGGGAAAATTCAAATTAAGAAAACTATTGATTTTCATGTTATTTTAATAATTATTACCCTAAGCGAACAAACTTATAGAATTTAAGTTTAATGAGTTGATTTACCTAACTACAAATTCTTCGAATTTTACTTTTTTGATTCGTCCAGTGCTTGCCATTTTAGACTCGAAGCTTTTTTGTAGTCGACGCTGAAGATTCTCTTTTACATAAAATATATCATTGTAGAATTTATTTTTGAGAAATCGTTCTACGGTACTCATCGTCGCTTTTTCATAAATTGGTAACGCTGCTTTAATTAGTTGGGCACTAGGTTTATCAAAAGTTTGTATAACTAACCTAAAGCTAAGTACTCGAATATCTGTTGCATTGAACGCAACAGGCATAATAGTTGACAGGCTAACTTGTAGCTCTTCAGGGTCAATAGCTGGAGCAAAGTCACCTTCTATTCCTAGTGACTTTAGAGCTTCTGATGCTCCCAACTCCTTAGCTAATTCAGAATCAGTGTCTTCTTCTGCACCTAAAATCGTAGGGCGGCTTTCATTTTTAGCAGGGTCTTCTGCTTCAATAGGGTCTTCAGCAGGGCCTTCCCCAGATGTTTCTCCTGAAACATCTTGAGGTTTATCCGGCGTAATTTTATCTTCTTCTAGTTCTACTAAGTCAGTTCCTTTTTCTGGACTTGGTATCAATTCGTCAGGGGCTTCTGTATCTAATTTACCCATTTCTACAAGCTCTTCTGGAGCTAAAGTCTTCCACCCAAAATATACTCCTCCACCAGTAAGTAATAAAGCCGCAACACAACCGATCGCGATCATTTTACCGGCTTTTGTTGTTGGTATAGTAAATGGACCAATTTTCTTTTTTGGAGCGCTTTCGTCTTCTTCTTCTTCGTCTTCTTCGTCTTCTTCTTCTTCGTCTTCTTCGTCTTCTTCTTCGTCTTCTTCTTCGTCGTCTTCTTCGTCTTCTTCGTCTTCTTCTTCTTCTTTTTCATCATCATCCAGATCATCTAGGTCATCTAAATCATCTAGATCATCAATATCGTCTGCTTTTGCATCTGCTTTTGCCGGTTCGGCATCCACAGCTTCAGCGCCCTCATCTTCTTTTTCATCATCATCCAGATCATCTAGGTCATCTAGATCATCAATATCGTCTGCTTTTGCATCTGCTTTTGCCGGTTCGGCATCCGCAGCTTCCACAGTACCCTCATCTTCTTTTTCATCATCATCCAAATCATTTAAGATATCATCGAGGTCGTCATCTTCTGCATCTGTTTTAGCCGGTTCGGTATCCGCAGCTTCCACAGCACCCTCATCTTCTTTTTCATCATCATCCAAATCATTTGAGATATTATCG
>JABHTG010000145.1 GCA_018697205.1 Nitrospina sp.
AGTGGATCTCGATTCCCAAAATATAACAGCGGACTCCATAAAAAAAGTTCTGACATCAAAAACGAAAGCCATTATCTGCGTTCACCATGCGGGTTGGCCTTGCGATATGGACCCTATAATGAAATTAGCGGAAGACAATTACTTAAAAGTAATTGAAGATTGTGCTCAGGCCCATGGTGCTAAGTATAAGGGGCATTCCGTCGGTTCCATTGGGCATGTGGGTGCCTGGTCCTTCTGTCAGGATAAAATAATGACCATTGGTGGTGAAGGTGGAATGGTAACAACCAACAGTGAAGAATTATGGAAAAAAATGTGGGCTTATAGGGATCATGGAAAGGCCTTTGAAAAGGAATTCCACAGTAAGAATTCAAATGGTAATTTAATAAACGGTTACTGGCCTCATAAATCTTTTGGGACCAACTGGCGACTTACGGAGATGCAGTCTGCTCTTGGCCGCTATCAAATCAAGAAAATGAAAGAGTGGTCCCGTAAAAGGCGAGCCTATTGCAATAGAATTAAAGAAGCTTGTCGAAAAATCCCATCACTAAGAGTGACAGAGTTTCCTGATTATATTGACCATGCATGTTATAAATACTTTGTTTTTGTTCGGCTTGAAAAACTTAAGCAAGGATGGACTCGGAATCGAATTGTGGAAGAGATAAATAAGCTTAATGTTCCTTGCTATACTGGCGGATGTCCTGAAGTTTATAGAGAACCAGCGTTTAAGGGAACAAGCTTTGAACTAAGGGAATATGAGCGCTTCCCAATAGCCAAAGAGCTTGGAGAAACGAGCTTAATGTTTTTAGTACATCCTACCCTTAAACAAGAAGAAATAGAAAAAACCTGTCAAGTTATTGAGCAAATTATGAAAACCGCATCTATATAGATATATGTTGCTTTAGAATTAAGTTGAAACAGATTTGTTTAAGCAGGTTTCGAAAAATTTCATCAACTTTTGGGTTTGTTCTTTTCGTGTGAACCCTTTTCCCACCTCAGAAGACAAAAAAGGTATTTCTCCGTTCTCGCTCTTTTCTTTAATCCAATACCGCAGTTGAAGAGCAATTTTTTCTGGTTCGTTTAGGGATATCCCGGCCTTCCGCTCACTGATAAGATTGGCTGCAACACCTTCTGTATTGCCAATACATAAAATGGGTCGTCGTGCCCCTAAGTATTCAAAAATTTTTCCTGTAAATATTCCCTGGTCTTCAACATCGTAGCCGGGAAATAATAGGAGAACATCGGCCTTTGTTTGGATATTTAACGCTTCTGAATGGCTGACGGGTTCATGAATTTCGACTAAGTGGTCTACGTTATACTTTCGAGCATATTCGTATGCAAAATCAAGATAACGTCCATAAAAATGCACACGAACCTTTTCTGCATCAGCTCCCATTTTATTTAAGGCAATAAATAGTGGGGTAGGGTCACGTTTTAAACTATACAATTGTCCGGTGTAGGTAAGATGTATCTTCCCATTTGAAAATGAAATTTTAGTAGTTTCAGGATAATCCTCAGGATCAAAACCATTAGTAATTGTTGCGCAAGGGATGGGATATTTAGATTTTAACAAATGATTCAATGGGTCCGATACAGTGACCAACCCGATAGCTGTAGATAAGGTAAAACGTTCCAGTCGTTCTTCCAGTTTCCGCCGCCAAACAGGATGGATTCTATAATGATTATCTATCCATAAATCTCTCAACTCTGCAATCCAAGGAATTTTATGTTTCCGGGAAAGTGTGGAAGCAATTAAAAGTGAAGTATAAGGAACTGCGCTAGAAAAAATTAAATCCGGTTTCCATTGTTGAATTAATCTATCCCCTGACCGTTTAGCAAAGGGAAACCAACCAATTTGACCATCAGGGAAATTTAGAATGCTTCTGTATAAACATCCTAGGCGAAATATCAACCCAGGTAAATTTTTGACGATGGGATAATACCCCTTTGATGCTACTTTTTTTTTCCCCCCCAGTATAAATTCGACTGGGCTGTTCACGTTTATCCAATCCGTATATTGGACACTTTGTTCTGAAATCTCCAAGGATAGGTTCTTAGAAAGTGATTGCTTGGCGCAACTAATGACCTTTACATCATGACCGGATTCAACAAGAAATTTAGCGGTTTTTCCTGTGCGAACAGATCCGATGGCATTGAAGGGTGGAAAAATATAAGTGATGAATAGTATTTTCACAAATTATATTGAGTAATTTTTTGATTAAGAATGATTTGGTCTCTTTAGTCCTGGATTGATCCTATAAAGAAATCGCAAAATTTACTATCTTATGAGTTTGATTATTGTTTTTAGAATTATTTCGCCTGCATTACCATCACCGTAAATCTTTTCAAATTTTTCAATGGGTCGTTGTGCCCATTTGTAAACGCTTTCCGAATTTTCTTCGAATGAGCCAACAAGTTTGTTGAATCCATGATTAACCAACTCTACCCATTCGGTTTCATCTCTTATTGTCACACAAGGTTTTTCTGAAAAATAGGCTTCTTTCTGCAGCCCGCCTGAATCAGTAATTACAAATGAGCAGCTAGCAAGATGCCCCAGCATTGAAAAATATGAAAGAGGATCGGTAGCTTTAATATGACGACTCAGGGTGATTCTATTTTTTTTTATTTCCTTTTTTGTTCTGGGATGGAGGGGAATAATTACGGGAATAGGACATTTTTCTAAAGCCGAAAAAATAGAATTCAAGCGCCTAGGGTCATCCGTATTCTCTGCACGATGCAGGGTTGCAAGTGCGAACGACTCCTTTAGATCAGGCTTCATTGCTCTGTCTTGATAGTGCAAGAATGAATCATACATCACATCACCAGAAAGAAAAATTTTCCCAGAAACATTCTCCTTTTTTAATTGGCTTTGAGCGTTTTGACAAGGGCAGAATAGAAAATCTGATATACAATCAACGACAATCCGGTTAATTTCTTCGGGCATTTTTTTATTAAAAGAACGGAGCCCGGACTCTATATGTGCAATGGGAATATGAAGTTTAGCGGCAGCTAAAGCTCCTGCAAGAGTGGAATTAGTATCTCCAAAAATCAATACACAATCAGGCCTGTTTGCTAGCAGTTCTTTTTCCAGAGATGTGATCATGGCTCCAGTCATTTCTCCTTGAAAACTGGAGTGTATATTCAGGTTGATATCCGGTTCGGGAAGAACCATATCGTCAAAAAAAACCTGGCTCATACCATAATCATAATGCTGGCCAGTATGAATCAGGGTTTCTCGAATTGGCTTAGAATGGTTTTCCTCGTTATATTTTTGCAAAGCACGATGGATGACTGCCATTTTTATAAATTGAGGGCGGGCTCCAACTATAATAGCAATTTTCATTGTATTTAACCCATTAAGTTTTTAATAGCGTTTCTGAATAAACCTAAGGGTTTGCAGGGCCGCCTCCCCAATTTTTATTGGAAGATTCGTTGCCCTTGTAACACGAAAATAAGGAACTTGTTTGCCACCGAAAGCTCTAAAAAAAAGTTCTATGGGTTCTACCATTGAGCCTTCAAAATCAAATTGTTTGGTAACGGTTGCAGCGAATTGAATCGCTTCCCAAAGTGCAAGGCATACAGCGCCGCTATTCCTCAATGCAGGGTCACTTCCTCCCATTATGTAGTAAGCTGAGTTATTATCCCAAACAAGATAAACCGCAGCGTGTATTGTTCCGTTATTGTCCTCAGCGAAAAATATTTTTCTGGAATTACGCTCTTCGCAAGCAGCATCAAGCCTTTTGACAAGATCTTTTGAATAGGGAACTTTTTTATTTTGACGCTTGTATGTCATTTCGTTGATATCCAAGAACCTTTCCACATCTATATCGGTTCTTATTTTCAAATGATATCTGTCACGTGCTTTTCTTATGTGAGTTTTAATTTTAGATGAAGTGTTATTCCATATTTTATCTAAATCAGATAAATCTGTGAGTATATAGCTGTAACGGGTTGTTTGCTTAAATCCTTTCCAATAAAAAGGAAGCCAATTGGTTATGGAAGAATGAAAGTTTTGCAAAAAATAATCGTGAGTGGGTAACTTTTCGATCAATTCGGTCATCAACTCCTTTTGTTCTGAAAGGATGGTCGTATTTTTTTGCTTCCGAATTTGAAACCACGGCCCTAGAGTTTGTGTGAGTGGAGGCATTGTGATCATTCGAATCCCATATTTCTTACAAATAACATAGGGAAGAGTGGCAACAAGAGCATCATTTTTTTTTATCTCTATACGACCCCAGTCGTTGGGAGCAACAGCCTCCAGCCACCACGGTTCCTGGAATAGAGAATACATAGAGAATCAGTGTTTTTCATTTAAGGTTTCAGAAATTTGCTCAAGCTCATTCGAATTCATATTCTGGTGAATGGGAATGTCGAGGCAATGACTAGCTGCTATTCTGGCATAGGGATTAGAACTTTTTCTATTTCCTCTCATGAGGGTAGGCCAGTTAAAATTACCAACTCTAAAACCCAAATCTCTCAATTTCATAGAGACAACTTGGCTCCTTTCTGGAGGATCGGTTAAAACCTTTTGCTTGATCCAAGTTGGTTTTACCGATAAACCCACATGCCAACATTGATAATTCTGTGCTAAATCTTTAATCAAAGATGAATTTTTATTTCTTATGTTAGAGATTTCTTTGTATCGCTTTAATTGCCAGATACCCAAAGAAGCCCTTAAAGATCCAATCCCAAATTTGGGAAGGGAGAATCGATCATTTTGTAAACGATTTAAAATTTTACAGAATATATTTTCTTTACCAATCCTCCTTCGCCTCTTAGCCATTATATTTATAAAACTTTTTAAATGCTCAAATTCCTCACTTTGCTTTAAAAAATTGATTATTGTAGGAGTAAACTGCTCAACTAAATTAGGATTATTGACAAGCAAAGCTCCTCCCCACCCTAATGATAAAGGTTTATCGTGGTTGAAACTAAAAATCGCAGCATCACCCAAGGTACCCACCATGCGGCCTTGGATAGTGCCTCCTAAAGCGTGAGCACAATCTTCGATGATAAGAATTCCTAGATGTTGACATTTTTCTAAAATTGGTTTGAAATCTGTAGGTACACCAAACAAATGGGGAACAATAATTGCGTGATGGCTTTTTTTTAACCCAGCAACGATGTTACCCCAATCTATTCTTCCCAAAGGATCCATCAGATCAAAAGTTTCTAAGATAAAACCAGCCTTTTGAACAGCCGTTCCAATCTCACCGCAATTAAAACTCCCGGCTAAAACAATTTCCCCCGAATTGCCTTTGGTATTTTCTAAAAAGTGTTGCAAAGCCCAGCGCCCACTAGGCATTCCCCATATTTTATTTTTAACTCCTAAAAAATGGGACATCTCTATGAAAAAATCATCAGAGGTATATTGAGGATTATGAGCCAGACAATATTTTATTGTTTCAATATCCCAAAATTCCTCAACCGTGTCTTTAAATTTTATTGGCATAGTCGTGCACTTTTTGTATTAACTCCTCAGACATATTAAATTCCTCTTTCTCTGTGAACTGGTTTGGAATTTTCGAAGTTCTTTTAATGATTTTCACTTCATATCTTTTCAGAAAACAGTTGATGCGAGATAGTTGTCCATGCACATCATTACAAAATTCACTATATTCAATCTCAATAAAACGATCTATTCCAATTTTTGAACTATCATATTTAATCAATGAATTAATATGTTTCGCTTGTTCGACCACCTGTTGGCAAGGCTCCATATTTTTTAATTTTTCAATTGCAGGGGGCTCCATAGACCACCATTGATCATATCTGCCATGAACTGATTTGCGAACATTTAGTAAGGAAAGGGCATTCTCTTCCAAGTCACGTTTTATAAAAATAAATAAAGATTCAGGAATGAACTTGTATATAGGTTGAAGACGAAGACTACAAAAATTATTTTTGAATAAAACTGGCCGGTTGAAAGATTGGGCCAATTTATTTAATGATTGCCGAAGTCGCTTCATTTTTTTTGGGTCAGCTTCGTTTAAAGGAACATATTGGGGGAATCTTCTAAAAAACCGGTACCAGTAGGCTCCGCATTCGCTGGGAGCTGTTAATCCGCTGGTTCTTCCATGCGTAGAAGTGAAATCTGATTGTTTTCGCCATCTGAGCGGATGGAAAATTCGCTCTACCCAAGATGGAGCTCCCCAAAATCGACAATGGATGTTAGAAAGGTAACCAAAATCGTAGTAATCGGTAAGAACCTGATATAGCAGTGTGCTTCCTGATCTGGGCGCGCCAATTATAAAAATAGGAGGGTGCTTACGAAGGTTATCATTTGCGCTCGATAGTACTATCTCAAAATAGGATAGGACTGAGTTTAAAAACCTTAGAATATTAGAGCATCCTGCCCTCATGATTTTTTTTATTCTTTTTAGAATGATATTCAATGTTTTGCGCTTTCAAAAAATTCATTGAACCATAGTTCTAAAGACACCAAACTCCAAAGCTTGGTATAATTTGAATTACCTTCAAAAAACTGTCGAGTACATTTATCGACTTCTTTTCTATTTATAAAATCACGGTTTGATAAATTTTTTATTGTCTCCGAAACAAGATTTTTTAAAGGACCTTGCATCCAGTTTTTCACAGGCAATCCAAATCCTTTTTTCCTCATGTTCAAATTGGATGAATGGACGTATTTTTTCGCGACCTCTCTTAAAATAAACTTATTGGTATTTTTATTTAATTTAAGACAACTTGGTATCCGGAAAGATAATTCGACTAATTCATGGTCTAAATATGGGAACCTGGCTTCAATAGAAAATCGCATAGAAAACTGATCCATTCTGTAAAGATGATGATTCCCCAAATAATTCATCATGTCCATATAATTGAAAGCTTCTATAGGATCAGTAAAGCGCATTTTTTCGCCAACATAAAGATTATGCAAATATTCAATGCTATTAAAATTTTGCACAAAAGAATTTTCGAATAAATGATTTTTCTCCTTCTCAGAGAATTTGCTGTGTAAAACTGAATGCAAACGGTCTGGTGATTTTACCTGAAACATTTCTTTTAACTTTGAACCTTTTTCCCCCATGATCGGGCTGACGAAATTGAGGAACGGCGAGAAAAGGTTGAGCAATCTCCAGGAACGGGCCCACTTGTAATAACTATATCCTGCGAATAATTCATCTCCTCCCAGACCACTTAAAACCACTTTCATGGAGTGCTTGGAGGCGAGCTTTGAAACAACAAAATTGGGAGATAAAGAATAAAAAGGTTCTTCATAGCATCTGACCATATCGGAAATTGTATCCAGCGAAATTTGAGGCTCTACTATATCAACAATATGCTCTAAAGGGTAGAGTGCTGCTGTCGATTTCGCCTGTTTCAATTCATCTAAATCGCTAGAATTATTAAATGCGAGTGTGAATGCTTTGATTCCGGGATGCTTCTGAGACGCAATTGCAGATATAGTTGTAGAATCAATTCCTCCGCTCATAAATGTTCCAACGGGAACATCTGATACCAACCTTCTTTCTACAGACTTATGTATGGCTTCTTCTAATAAATTGCTGGCCGACTGCTGATCCATTGATAAATCTTGTGTCCCAACAGGTAGGCTCCAATAGCACTTTTGCGTGACTTCTCCGTATGGCTCGATTCGCATCCAATGCCCCTGTTGTAAGGCAAATACATCCTTGAAAGCTGTCATAGATCTTGGCGATACACCAAAACTCATGGCATGATATACGCCCTCCAAATTAGGTTCTGGCTTATATAACCCAGATTCAATTAAAGTTTTAATATCCGATGCAAAAATAAACTGTGAATTTTGGAAGGTGTAGTAAAAGGGTTTTATTCCTATTCTATCACGTGCGCAGAAAAGTGTTTTTTCAACATCATCCCAAATGGAAAAAGCAAACATTCCATTTAATTTTTGAAGGCAATCGGGTCCCCATTGAACATAGGCGTTCAACAGCACTTCCGTATCACTTTTTCCAGAAAATGAGCATCCTAAAAATGTTAAGCGTGATTTGATATCTAGATAATTATAGATCTCCCCATTGTAAATAATCCAATATCTTCTGTCACTAGTGCACATGGGTTGATGACCCTGGTGTGAGAGGTCAATTATTGACAAACGCCTATGGGCAAAACCCGCATGAGCTGGTAACCTAAAAGCTTCCTTAATATGCTTCCCTGAATATTTTGAGGTCAGGGTGTGTTTAGTTTCAGGTGATGAATCATCTCCAAAAAATGAATTTGGTTTTTCCTGAGTTCGGTGCATGAGTAAAAACCCTTCTCCATCAGGACCACGATTTCTCATTTGATCAGCCATCCGGCACAGGCTTTCAGCGATGGGTTGTTTGCTGTTGCCAAAATGAACGATTCCAGAGATTCCACACATGGTTAAACCTTTTAGTTTTCTTTGGGCGGCTGTAAAAGCCACCATTTTGGTTTTGGCATACTGTTCTCGCCAAGAGATATGGAAGACTCTTTCCAGTCAAACTCAGTCAAAGAAAGGAACCCGGCTTGAACCCATTTTTCATTAAGATGGATTTCTTTTTCCTGATAAACAACAACAAAATCGGTTTTCCATTTTCTTATATTATCAAGTACCTGATTTACTTCTCTTCCCCAAAACTGGGGTGCGTCTGGATAATTTGTTTCAAGAACGGCTTCTTGATTTGGGAGAACTAATATTTGTTTTGTTGTGCATACATATTGAGCTAGCATTAAATGAGTTTTGAATCCATCAAAGACCTTATGGAATTCTCCATCTGGATTTTTAAAAGCCATTAGAATTTTTTGCTCACATTGAACCGGTGCAAAGAAACCTTCCATTTTGGTTAACAAGGGTTTGATATTAATCGGATGTAGTTCTGGTACAACATCGAGAGTTTTTAAATATGGAAAGCCAGCTAAAAACGGAATTGGAGAGATCAAAAGCCAATAGAAGGGAAGGAGTAGCACCTCGCTATTTTGAATTAATGTAACATTCACCAAGCTAACCATCATCAATAGAATACTTTGATCATCCATTAGGCGAAAATAAGTAGCGTTTAGATAAAAGACTGCCAGAGTCAGCCATGTCAGTTGTGCATTAATTTCTAAAAAGTAACAAGCGAAACAAAACTGAAAAAAAAGAATGCCGTAATAGATATTTCTGAAATTTGGTCTAAAGCTAACAGGCCATTTGTATTTGGTTTTACCTGCTTTAAAACCAATTCCTTTCAATGTTTTTTGTGCAGACTCCTTGGCGTTCCCACTTTTTAAATTCGGCAAAAAATGAGTGAGCAACTTGATACCAGCAGGAAAAAAAGATAGGGCAGGACTCAGGCTCCCATCAATAATAGTAAGGGCTAATGATAAAAAACCTCCAATAAAACAAACCGTAAAGCTTGTAAATGAAATCAAAATCCAACCTAAGGTAGTTATTCCCCACTGTTCTTGGAACATTCCATACAAAGCCATTGGGAAAAACATCCAACCTAAAACATTATAATTTTGCAAAGAAAAAGTGTTTGCATAAAATAATGTGCTGATTAAAGTCAAACCCATTACTAAAACTACCCATGAAGAATTAGTATCATTGAGCCAAAGAAAGTGAAAAGCCCACCACCCAAACATGCCCAGTAAAACTGTTAAATTGCTGTTCTTCCAGTAGGCATTGAGTGAAAGAAGAGTGTTTTGAAATTGCGCTGATAGAGGATAGTCACCCAAACCCATATACGGAGTTCTTCCTGAGCGACCAAAGTACGAGAAGTTCAAGGCAAATATCCAATAAGAAAGGCTATTTATTGCCCCTGAAGGCGTGAAACGGTTAAATACCTTATCATTTTTGTCAGTTAAAATTCTACAATTCCATAAAGTTTGAATGAGTCTAAAGGGAGTCGTAAAAAGTGTGGTTATGGGATAAAAAAAAGCGAGAAAAATTCTTCGGAGGTTGAAAGATGGAGGAATATCTTGAGCCTTATTCATGAGTTTGTAGAATATTCTTATTGCCACTTTTTTATGGAATGAACATGAATTTCTAATCCATCACTCTGTAGGGTTAGGCTATTAATGCTAGGAAAACAAGAATTCTGGTTTGTCTCTCCAATTTTGTGTTGATTGATAAAAACTTTATAAGATCCTTTGATTTTATTTATAGAAAAATTATTCCATTCATCAAATTGAATTGATGAAACCCTTTGCCAGATGAACCATAAGTCCCAATCACATATTCCGCAGTAAACTTTTAAAAGTTTATTAAAACCACGCTGAGCATAGTTGAGTTTTTTGTTTTGTGTTTTGAAATAAATTTTTCCATCTCTAATCTTTATCTTGATCCCTTCTCGATTTACGGCTGTATCTATTTCCTCCCCAAAAGCAATCAAAGCGGAATTATTTCGCGAGCCCTTTTTAAGGAGAAAATCAAAACTCATATTTTCAATTTTGTCTTCTTTTTTATTAATAAAAACTGCACGGGGTGGGTATAGACTTTCATTGTTTTTTTTGATTGCAAGAGTCTCTTGGCTTGTCCCAGCCTGTTCTTCATGTACTTTAATTTCATTAATATTTTGGGATATTTTTTTGAAAGCATAATGATTTTCATCCAACTTTCCTGTCACCATTCCTACGACACCGTTCCCATAGTGTTTTGCCAGATGGGGGATGGCCATAAAAAACATACGGATTGTATAATTCTTTTTAACAATATCTTCTTTTAGAATTACTCCTCCCTCAATTCTACCTGAAAAAGGATTATTGATAGGGGTCCCTGTTGGACAAAGTAAAGGGTTGCCGGGATGTTCTTTCCAAGTTTTTAAATCCTCACTAAAAGCTAATCCTATGGAATACATACCAGATTCAAAGTGACCATTAAAACTTAGAATATACATATTTTGATTTTCTAGTGTCGTGATCCTCGGATTGCAGGCTCTTTTTATTGGCCAAGAAGTCACATCGTCGCATGAAAAAATGGGTTCTCCATTATTAAATGGCTTGAAATTTTCAAGGTCATCAGAGATAGCCCCAAAAATTTGACCCAATCCGTAATGCTTTATGGATAGGCCTTCAAACGTCAATAAATATTGACCCGTTAAAGTTCTGGCAATATTTAGTACTCCCATGCACGCAAAGGGTGGTTTTTTCAAACCTAAGAAATCATGTGCAGTTAAAACTGGATCGGGGCCGACACGATTAAAGTTAATACCATCTTTACTCTTTGCTAAACCCACTGCTGCAGTACCCGTCTCTGAAGCCCCTCCCTGATAAAACATTCTGTAAACATTATTGTTATCTTTAATCACCCAGGCCGTTGATGCCATAGGGTAATCCCAACTTCCTTTTTGAGGCTCCAAAACCGGATGTGCAGGTTCTTTTATCCAGTTCAAACCATCGTCATGTGAGATAGCCCTACCAACCCCTTGCTGAATTCCGTTTGCGCTAGCTGTGTAATACATTACTAGAGCTCCATTTTCCTTAACCAAAGTCCCAGTTTCATCTGTTAACAGAGCAGGATCTCTGACACCAAATTCATCCCATGCTCCAGGCTTACCTTTTTCCAAAACGATTTTTGGATTCGAGAAACTTAAACCGCTTAACCAATCCATCGAACTGAAATAATTTTTTTTTGATAATTTTAAGGGAAAATTCATAAATTTAATTTAGCGTTTTATTTTTTGGAAAATTAAACCGCCATAGTTTCTTCCTGGGGTATTTCCATCTAGTCTTTTTAATTATTTTGAAGGAGAAAAGATGCGGATTTTAGTTTTACTTTGGGGTTCTGTATATGGGTTTTCAATTTCACAATAGTCTCCGACCTTTTTAAAAAATGCAGTAACATTTTCCAAGTTTTTTTGATAGACAGAAATCGTAACCTGAGGACGAAAATTTTTAATCAGGTCTTTAGCCCCCATAAGAATAAGGTGTTCAATTTCACCTGGAACATTAAGGACTAGGAGGTCGACATGTTTTATATTATTTTCTCCCACAAATGTGTCTAAGTCTGTAGTTTCAACTTGATGAGAAGCATTGAAATAATCTTTACCTTCCCCAGTTTTTTCTGCAAATTCAGGATTTATGGTTGATCCCCATTGCCACAAATTGGTCCGGTAAAGTTCTGCCTGCCCCTTACGATCCATAACACCTTTTTGGAAGGTGTGAGCATTTTCATAAGGAGCCATGTTTTTTTCGAGAAAGGAAAATATGTGGGGATCTGGCTCTAAGGAATAAACCGTGGCAGATTTTTTTTCACCCAAAACAAATCTTGAAAAAAACCCTATATAAGCGCCAACATCCAAAACAACCGGATTTTCAATCGTAATATTTTTAAATAAAAAACAGTCTTGATTGATTCTGGTTTCTATCACGAATAAATAAAAATGATAGTCTATCTTTAAAGCATCAAAGTAAAAGGGTTTCCCGAAAAGAGACACACTTCCTTCCAGGTGATCGAGCTTGCCGATGAAAGGGATCAGGCGGATTAGATTTTTCTCCTCCAAAGTTACTACACCGAATACCCTTAGGAGTTTACTGAATAATCTAATTAGCGTATCAAAAATTTTGTTTCGGAGGTTCTTCAAAATCCGTTTGGGGTTAGGCATAATAATTTTATTATTATAGCTGAATTGATTGTCTAAATTTATTCTCTGTTTACCGTTCCAAGCATACCTTACAATCGCATAGCACCAATAAAACTTCCCAGGGTAATCTCGGTGACAACCTCTAGATTCTCATCGTTGGCATGTCTAACAATAAACATACCGGATTCCTTCATAACTTTATGTTTTAGGCTCTGGGGTAGTTTAGCTTTTCAATTGTTTCCACATAACATTTAATTGTCTGATTTCACTTTTTCGAACACTTATTCCCATTAAAATTACTAAGAAGCCAGCCATGATTAAAAATCTCCCTTGGAACCCTTCTTCGAGCAAACTAGAAATGTGAATAGATAGCAATCCTAATAGGCAGATGAATATTTGAATAACCAAGGTTGCATAGTTAAAACTGATCGGCCAGCATATGTGGCTAAAATAAAAACTGAAAAATACCAGGCTCAGCATTCCCGCTGCAGAAGAGACTGCTGCTCCATACAAACCATGTAATGGAATCAAAAAATAATTCATTATAATGGTGATGCAAGTTGCTATCACTACACTAATTGAATACAGGGAAGTCTTTTTAGTTTTCCACGACCCGAGACTGGAAAAAGAGGTTAACCCCAGAAAGACACTAGAAAGGGACAGAATTCCAACCATATAATGCGAACTAAAATAATTTCTGGGTAATATCAACTTAACAATATATGGGGCAAAGGTCGCAATAATAATGACCAACGATAAAAATATGAAACCATAATATCGTAATGATAGCTCGAAGATTTTGTTTGCTTTTGCTTTGTCGTTGTTATGTAGGAGTTCTTGGGAATAAGGTGTGAAAGCTAAAATAAAAATCCCTGAAATGGCAGAAGCAATTGCTGCTACTTTTATGGAAGAAGCATAAATCCCCATATGGTTAAACGAGAGAAAATATTTAATAAATATTCGGTCGGAACTGTTTCGAATGGTCATCGCCAAACCACCAAAAATTAATGGCCAACCAAATTTTAGCAAGGCCTGCCACCAGTCTTTATGCAAATTAGACCAGTTTATATAATCCCGGACAAACCACCAGCTACCTATTGATGAAGCCAATGCTCCGATAGATAACCCAACGAAATAGCCAGTCAGGCCCCCGTTCAACCAAATCACAAGCCCAATGGCAATAGCAGCTGAAATAAGACTATGGATAGTGGTAATTATAAGGTAAGGCCATGGACGAAAAAGCAACCGATAAATATCGGCACCTTGAGACATAATCTGATAAAACCAGGCTCCCGAAAAAGCTGCAGCAAAAACAACCCATGTCAATTCTTCATCGAACAGCCAGGAGTTTAAAAATGGAGAAAATATCATCGCAATAGCGAGAATCAATACACCCCAAATCAGTCTAAACTGGAGAATCCCTGTTACTAGGCGTGCCTGATGTTGTTTTCCATTTTGTTTTTGTTCAAAGAAGAAAAAGTTTTGCGCTCCCGTCATTCCAAACATCAAAATAATAGATAAAAATGACGTTACAATGGTGAGCATTTCAATTATTCCATACTCGGCAGGCGTAAAAAGTCGAGTATAAATGGGCAGCAAGATAAGACTGGCTCCCTTGGAAAATATGTTTCCGAAACCGTAAATAAAAGTGTCTTTGGATAGCTTGCTAAAGAATTGTTGAGGCAAGAAGGAAGATCCTTTTCTAGAAGGAGGCACTAATTTTTTGCAAAGAAGCTACTCCTGATATTATAAATTAGAGAGCTAGGATTTATTATCAGAAATAAGTTGCTCAATTAAAACCATCTGAAGGAAACGAAGATGATCCTATATTTAGAATTATTATTTTGTGTAAACAGAGGGTGCTCTCACTAGCCCTGATAAAAGTTGCAAGCCCATACGTCCTTTTCTAAAAAATTCTCCAATTCCCCCTAAGCTTTTGACTTGTCGTAAGATGTACCGAGGACGGAAATAGAACCGCCGAATACCTTCGTTGCTCAAATCTATCATTTGATTCATGCTCGCGTGGTTTTCAATGAGTTTGGGTGGCTTGAAATTTGGAACGGGTGATAATGCATATTCTTTCCAGTAGTCATCAGCAATCAAACCTGTAGAAAGGGCTTCCTCATACATTTCTGTTCCAGCATACGGTATGGTAACAGAAAAAGTGGCATAGTCGGCATCCAACTCCATGGCAAAATCAATGGTCTTATGCATATCTTCCAAGGTCTCATCCAGGTTGCCAAACATGAAATAAGTTAAAACTGTGAGACCTGCATTTTTAGCAAGCTTGACGGCTTTTTGAGCTTGTTCGACTTTAATTTGTTTGCGCATTCGGTCGATAACATGTTGAACTCCAGATTCGATGCCTAAATGGATTCTTCGACAACCTGCTTCATACATTAATGCATACAGTTCTACATCTGCAGTACTCACTCGATCACGAACCGCCCATTCTATATTCAAGTCGGCTTTTATAAGGCCGCGGCAAATATCCTTCAAACGCTCTTTTGACCATGTGAAAGTGTCGTCATAGATTTCCACTTCACGTATACCCAATCCAGCAATTCTCTGAAACTCTTCCACCACCCTTTCTGCAGAATGGCAGAGAGTTTTTTGAAAGTTAAGTTTACAGAAGGTGCACTTAAATGGGCAGCCTCTACTGGTTATCATTGTCGTGATGTAGTCATTTTTTCCAAGAACCGAACTGTATAGTTCTATGGGGAGAAAAGTCCTATCCGGTATCGGGATGTCATCCAGCTCTTTTTGAATATAATAGGTATCATGCCCTTGTCTCAAGCCATGTTGCTTGAAATGCAGTCCGGGAAATTCGTCGTCTGTTTCATCGTTGGCGATCAAATTGCAGAGCCTGAGAAAGGGGATCTCTCCGTCTCCTACAATGACACTGTCTACAAAAGAGATTTCCAAAGTTTCTTTAGGATAAATCCCCAAATGAGGTCCCCCATAGGCAAGGTGAGTTTCAGGCAGGGCCTGCTTGATTTGTTCTCCGACTTTGTAGGCTGGGTACCAGAAATCTGTCCAGGCAGAAATACCCACTACGTCAGGTTTAAAGGATAAAACTTCTTGAATAATATCTTCTGTTTGAAGCCCCTGGGCAATGGCATCTATAACTTTAATTTGGTGGTTTGAGTGTTTTTTGAGGACCGTTGCCACATATAGAATCCCCAGAGGAGGCTTGTAGCCTATGCCTTCTGAGGTTTCATCAACTTGATGGAACAGGGACGCAACCCCAGCTGTTCTGGGTGGTTGAATCAATAAAACACGAAGTGAATGCTTAGCCTTATCCTGGCAGGCAATATCTTGCGATTCCCTTTCGTTTCCTTTTAGTACTCCCGAAATTTGCATAGTATTGATTGTATAGATAAAGTGCTTTAATTAATTAATCGGTATCTAGCAGAATAATATTAGTGATTTGAAGATTCATACCCTTTTAAGGAGCAGAACTATTTATTCTACAAATTAAAACTGAAAAACATCAAAAGTGTAGAAAAAATAAGGGATCATAGTCTTTCGACTAACCCATTCCATGATAGCCTAATTTACTGAATTGGAGTAGAATATGGGCGAAATTTAACCTTTTCCTATTCGATTTTATCCCGAACGCCACAAATTTTCAGCAAAATGGCCCACATTCCCCGAAAAATAAAATTTTGTAAAATTGATGAATTAAAAGAAAGTGCCCCCATAACTAAGTGGGTGGATGAATGGAAGGATGAGATATCCGCTTTTTTGGTAGAAGGTGAAATTTTAGTTCTTTCTTCAATTTGCCCCCATTTCGGAGGAGAATTTGAAAGGGTGGCTGGAACTCGAGAACTTCGGTGTAAATGGCATGGATGGAAATTTAATTTAGACTCCGGAGAATGTTTAACATTTAAAATTCCCGGCGGCCTAAATCATTACCCTTTTTCAGAAATAGACGGTTACCTAGAGCTTACCTTGCCAGACGAATTTGTAGCATGAAAATCATAAAGGTAAAATGCCAACAAGAAACGGATTGTTCTGTTGCAGTAGGTGTTTGGAATTACTGGGACCACGAGCATGTGACGGAAGTACACAATGGTTTCACCAATTTTCAGATTCTTCACGAACAGTTTGATACGGTTGTAGTTTTAGGCACTGCTAAATTCCCTCTATTTGGTTTTCTGACTTATTCAGTTGTTCAGACTATGGTCAGGGTGGATGAAAACACTCTAAAGGGCTTTAATATTATGTTTGGAATTTCTGTAAGGGCAACGATAAAAATTACAGAGATACAACCCGATCACTCTTTATATGAGATGACATATGAATTTATGGTAGATGGTTGGAGGAAAATGTTTTTTCCAATACTTGAAATTTTTTTGAAGAAAGCCATGCCTTGGTGGAACAAAAGGCAATGGGTAGAGGATTTAGAATTAAAAAAGCGCCGACAAAAAGTTCTCAGGTTGGGATTCAAAGATTTTCAGGGATTGCCTAAAAAAATATCTAATCGATATTATGATGGGCTCCTGGAGTGCAAACTTCCCATACGTCGCCTACCAGGTTCGGCAGTTGACAAGCTTTCTAAACCGCTTGGTTGAGGTTTATCAAAGATCTTTCCACCACTTTCTATTCTCCCGAGCCAACTTATTTTAAAACTGGCCCGATCATTTTGTTAAAAAACTCTGATTTCCCCTGTCTAAAGGTAAGAATATATAGGGGCTTTTCATTTAGTGCTAAAAAATTCTTTGGACCAAAGTTCAATACAAAGGGCACCCCAAAGCTGTCGTCCGAAGGTCCCCTCTTTTTGAATTAGTTGTTCCAGAGCATTCTGTTGAAACAACCCTCGCTCCCTGCAGGTTTTACTCAACAAAGTGTCGCAAACAAAATCCCGCACGACGCCCATTTTAATCCATTCCTTTAAGGGAACAGGGAAGCCCATTTTATCTTTACGGTCAACAACTGCCTTCGGGAGTATTTTTCGGGTAACTTCCTTAAGGATATATTTTCCTTGTCCACCTTTAAACTTTATTTTTGGTGGCATAGATGTTATCAGGTTTACTATTCTTGTGTCTAACAACGGAACCCTAGACTCCAGAGAAACAGCCATGCTAACCCTATCTTCAACATGTAAAAGTGCTGGCAGGAGTGTTTTCTGGTCGAAGTAGGTCATTTTATTAATATAGGAACTGGTATCTGGGTGGTTAAATATATTTTGAAAATCAGAGAACACTTCTTCTTTATTAAATGAATTTTGGGCATCATCTGTGATCAGCTTTAAAATGTCTGGACTCCTGTCAATGAGTCTAAAATATCGGGCATCCATATCTTCGAACAGGCCATCTTTCCAGAAGTGTTGCAATAGAGGCTGATATTCTTTGAGTATTGAAAGGTTTGAAATAACCGATGTAAGCGTAACTACATGCTTGCCTTCCTCCTGAGTTCCAAGTATCGCGCCTTTAAGAGCCTGCTCCAAATATCCGATCAGGTAGCGGGCATAACCCCCAAAAATCTCATCGCCTCCCTGTCCCCCTAGAACAACTTTTACATGCTGAGCGGCTAATTGACTTACTAAAAATTGAGGGAATAGTCCCGGACCTGCAAGGGGCTGATCAAGGGAGAAAATTAGCTTAGGAAATAAATCTACAAACTGCTTGGCTGTTGGTATTACTTCATGATAGTTCGCTCTAATTTTCTCAGCGACCAATTTGGCGTAGTGTGCTTCGTCATAGGCCTGACCTTCCTGGAATTTTCCCGTAAAAACTGAAAACTCTCCGTCGAAGTGAACTGCCGCCATGCTTGCAATTGTGCTGGAATCAATTCCTCCAGAAAGGTGACTACCAACGGGAACATCGCTTCTAATCTGTATTTTAATGCTGTCATCTAAAAGGTCGGTCAGTTCCTCTTTGAATTGAATTTCGGTTTTTTTAAAGTTAACTTGGTAACTGGTATCCCAATATCGGATGGTTTGTTCGACCTGACCCGCTCTGCCTTTAAGGTAAAACCCGGGCTCTATTTCATGGATTCCTTTAAAAAGGGTTTCTCCGTTTAAGTAAAATTGAAAAGTTAGGTAATGTTGTAATGCTTTGAAGTTTTGTTCTACCTTAACTTTAGGATGCTCCAGTAACGCTTTGATTTCTGAGGCAAAGACGATTTCATTTTCAGCAATACAGTAATAAAGGGGTTTGATACCAAACGGATCACGAGCCAGAATCCATTGCCCGGTTTGATTGTCATGAAAGGCGAAGGCAAACATTCCATTTAATTGGTTTAATGCATTCTCACCCTGCTGAATAAGTATTTGGAGGAGGACTTCTGTGTCAGATTGGGTTTGGAATTGGACCCCTTTCGACTCAAGAGATTTTCTCAGTTCCAAATAGTTGTATATTTCACCATTAAATATGAGGGTGTAGCGATCATCCCTTGAAACCATTGGTTGAAGGCCATGCTCCAGATCAATTATTGCAAGTCTTACGTGTCCTAAAATGGCGTTTTGAGAGGAATGTATACCTTCGCCGTCAGGGCCTCGGTGAGAGAGCCGAGTCATCATCTTTCGTACTAACTGCTTTTTCTCGTTTTGGGATTGGGGAGAGTAACCGAAAACCCCACAAATTCCACACATATAAAATTCCTGTGATGCGGTGGCCAATGGATAAGATGTGTTTTTACTTCTTCAAGGTTCTCCATCCACCCCAAGGCCAGTAATACATTATGACCATTACAATGTATCCAAAGGTAGTAAGGTTTCCGACCATTTTACTGGTACTTAATTTTTGATTGTAATAAAGGCAAAAAGGGACTTCAGCAAAACGAGCGCCTAGCAATCGAAGTTTAATTATTTTTTCCAGGGTGCAAGTAAATCCCATTCCTTTTAGCTGGATAAAACGGTCCCCATAGAACGAAATTGCCTCTTGGATTTTACTGGCTCGATATGCCCGGAACCCACAAGAATATTCGCGTATTCCTTTAATAGGAAAAAACAACTTCATAAATAAATTAGCGCAATAACTTATAAAGGCTTTATAAGGACTCAAGCCCAATTGTCCGCCTCCAGGTTGAAAGCGGGAAGCAATTACTACATCAAAACCTTTATCCAATTTTTTAATCATCTCTGGGATGTAGTTAGGCTCGTGTGTGTCATCACAATCCATCCTGATAATAATGTCATCCGGGTCGCACGTTTCAGCAGCATATTCGAAAAGGTCACGGCTGGTTTCGCCAAGTCCCCTGTTTAGCTTATGATGGATCACTTTGATAGGAAGTTCTTTAGAAAATTTCCCTAGCAATTCCTTGGTCCTATCAGAACTCCCATCGTTGCAAACTACGATGAGAAATGGGGTATTTAATGTTTGCATAGTTCTTTGCAGTTTAGGCATTAACATAGCAAAGGACTCTTCTTCATTATAGGCTGGTAGCAAAATTGTAACCACTTGTTTTCGGCTTTAATTGAATTTGTAGTTAATTAGGATTGACTTAATTTTTTTGAAGAGGAAATTTATTTTGTCCTAGTTTCATCATATCATAAAAGTAAAATTATAAATTGACTGGGGAGACGGGTTTATTTGAAAACAATCTGTTTATTTTTTTTATCGAGCTTGTTCTGCCCTATCATTTTAAAAATTGGATCAAACATTGATTTAAGAAATTTCGACCCGACAAGAGATAAATGATTGTAGTCTCTATATAGTGCAGAACCACTCGCAACTCCTTTGCAAAAAGAATTGGGTTGGCATAATAGGATGGAGGGATCCAAGAATGTCACGTGCTTATTTTGAAGAAATATTTCGAAAACAGAGTCTATAAATTTTTGTCTTATAATATGTTCTTCCAGAGGTCTTCCTATTTCATCAATATCCCATCCATTTCTTTCAAATTTAGCCAACTGATTAGGTATCCAGCTTAAATGCTGTGGTACTTGCTTAACTATATAAACATGGACATTAAGTTTTATCAGTGTCTCAATAGTTCTTTGAAAATTTCTTTGAAAGACCATTTTTGCTTCTTGAATGTCTTTTGATTTGGTAAAAGAGTCGGAGTAATAAGCAGGAAAATGTCCTGCACCTTTCATGGGAATCTCCTTCCCTTCGGTATAATTAGTCCAAAAAGATGTGAGTAGAACATTTGATATGTTATGTGTCTCAATGTATTTAATAAATTCTTTATTCGATTTGTAACAGTGGGATGAATCGATCCCATCTTCTTTGTCAGTTCGATAAACACCCAAAACTGGGTAACAAAAATAACTCCACAGAGAAATATTATTTTCATAAGCGAGTCTTTCAAATAAAGGAGCAAGAACATTTGCGTGGCTATCGCCCCATAAAATCAGATCAACTCCTTTCTCTAGAGGACCATTCGAGCAGACTACAAGATCTTTAGTTAGGTTTTGTTTTCTGCACTCTAAGGGTTTCTTTAGGAATGCTTCGTTATACTTTTCTACCGTTGATTGACTCAGCCTTGAGGGAATCCCTTTTGTATAGTCTAATGCCAAACCCACGGTAGTAAATATTAACAGGAATGCTACAGTAACCTTGAAAAGTGAAGATTTCTTCTCTAAGTACTCCCTTTTCCGAAAAGGCTGCTCAATGAAATGATAGGTGATCATTGAAAAAAGAACCACAAAGATCAATACTCCTATTTTTTTTGCATCTGAAGGAAGCTCCAATGATTGGTACTTTAAAAAAACCAGAAGAACCCAATGCCAAAGATATAAAGAATAGGAAATCTTTCCTATATAAGACATAGGTTTCAAGCGCAAAAAATTTCCTGCTTGGGTTATGTGGTCTGAATTTGAGTGTATGATTAATGCAGTTCCTAAACACGGGACTAAATTTGCGATCAAAATAGTTTCTGGATTTGGTTCGACAAGTAAGAATGACAAGATGATGAGCCCAAGACCCATTGCAGCCAATAACTCTTTGAGATTGCCATTTTTACCTCCATTCCACAAACCGCCCATAACATTTGTTGCTAGTAAGGCACCTAATAAGAGCTCCCACATTCTATAAGGTAAAAGATAAAACGCTGCCGAAACCCTTTCACCTTTTGCAAGGGCACATAACCATATTGAAAAAACAAAGAATGACAAAAGTATAATAAAAACTTTTCTTCTACTCAAATTTCTGATGGATAAAATTAAAAGTGGGAAGAAAATATAAAACTGTGCTTCCACCGAAAGTGACCATGTGTGGAGAAGTGGTTCTGTGTCTGATATGGGATTCCAATAATCTGTTTTTAACCAGAAGTAAATATTTGAGGCTGCAAGGGAAAGGGCGACGAGTGATCTTCCCATGATTTGAAAATCGATAGGTAGATATATGAAGTATGTGAATACTAAGGATACAATCGCAATGCAAATTAAAACAGGACAAATTCTTCTTATCCGACGCTCCCAAAAATCAATCAATTTAAACCTGCTCTGATCCACTTCCTTGTATATTATCGAGCTTATTAAAAAACCTGATATTACAAAAAAAACATCAACACCCAAAAAACCACCCTTTACAATATTAGGGAAACTGTGGAATAAAATTACTCCACATACCGCTACGGCCCTCACCCCATCAATTTCTTCGCGATAATCAGGATTAATTTTCATTTTTGTTTAATGGGTATAAAATATTCAATTGTGTGATTATGAAGTGTTAGCCATGGAATATTGGGAACAGAAAAATATTAAACCCACATAGAAGACTTAAATTTTAAAAAATATTTTGTTTTAAAACTCTAGTATTCTCGTGGCGAAAAAAATCTTAAAAATCAAAACAGCAGGATATATATTTTATATGCTCCGAAAAAATTTTAATTTGTCCCGTTCGTAATTTCTGCGGCATTTTAATTTCAGGAATCTCAAGCTTTAACGCATATTTTTCCGTCAAGGAGCTTGTGGTTGTTTCGGGATATACTTGAAATTAACTGAAAAAATTTCTCTTAAAATCCTTTGTAGAATAACTTGGGGGCGGTTTCGATTCTATTTCCCATAGAACAGATTCATGATTACCCACCTTTTCTTTTATCCCCTGCAAATTTAACTGCGCGTATCAAAACAAATTCCCAAAAGAGATTCATCAATTTTAAAAAATAAGAAAAGAAAAAATTCGTACTTGGGTTGGAAACTCCTGATTAGATAGAATGTTAACCCTTTTACACCTTACATATCAGCAAAAATTAACTTATCGAAAAAGGTTTACCTAAAATATTTATATGCTACCTGGCTGAGTAGTATATTTAAAATGGCCATTTAGGTTTTTACTATAGATTTATATAGTTTGCAGTGTTCAGGAGAAACCAACCGATGGTTGTGCCATAGCAATGTAAAGTCGCCGGAAAATAATTTGCAGGTCTGTTTTAATTTATTCAAAAAATCAAAAGCTTCCTCGCCGGTGCCTAGTCCCATGTAGTGATTATCAATGACAGAACATTCCATAGCTATTAAAGGTCGCTCCCGAATATTAAGGGTTTGATTAGTTCCCAGATCAAAAAGAGGGTACTCGTAACAGGTTCCAGAACGAAAGCCAGCATGTTCAGCGTAGGTTAGAGTAGAGTCATAATCTATTCCTGCCTGTTCCCAACTTCTGAAAGTAATGGGATTTTCACAACGAAGAAAATGCTGCCGTGCTCCCCATGAAATTTGTTCTATTCCTTCCTCTTTGCAAACTTTTTTTAAAATTCCAAGTTCGTGGCGGGCTTGAGCAATGTCGCTATAACTGTTGTAGCTAAAATGAGCGCCAATCTCATGGCCTCTTGCATGAATTTTCCGTATTAAATTCCGGATCAATGAATGATGGAGAGAATAGTCACCATTAATTCCTCCCCAACCTGGTTCAGGAATGAAATTAAATATTGAAGTAAGATTAAACCGTTCACTTATATCCATAATCCAATTGAAGGTATTATATGGGTCATCCTGAATTTGATCGTTTTTAAAAGTTAACCTTCGAACTAAATTATCTATACCTTCAGAAAAAGAATGGCGTTTTAAAATATCTCTTGCAAGAGACTTGGCAATTCCAATTTTAGAACGTCCAGCATGTGAAAAAGGACAATCCACATCATGGCTGGGGAATATGCGAAAGTTTCTATTTTTTCTTTTTAAACCCGGCCAAAGCTTCACAAGGCACGACCAGAGAATTTCGACGTACTCATTGATGATAGGCCGCAAAAGAAAATTCTCCTGAAACGCTAAGGATTCTGAGGCAGGAAAGCGGTTATGGTGATCTCGTTTTGTTTTAATCACTTCCTCGTAGCGACTAAGCATGAAAAAGGCTGACCCAAAAATATCGATTCCAAGTAGGATTGATTTTTCATAAATATTAATGAAATCTTTATTCTGATAAAATTCTCCAAATATCACAGGTACAATAGGATTCGTAACATTAGGATTAAGGGCAGTCTGTCTTGTATCAATAGATTTTAAAGGCTTTTCTGGAATGCTGGAAGGGTGAAGCCAATTTTCTTCGGGTTGGGAAAAAAAAATATCACAAACTGAAAGTATTTTGGTGCTATCTGCTGAAATTATAGTGTTGTTAATGGATGATTTGGATACGGAATAGCTCAATCCCAAAAAATCCCCAAGCAGAACCGAAATCGTATATTTCCGTTCACTAGGATAATTGTGAGGTACTTGTACCCTTAATTCCATATAAATTAAAT
>JABHTG010000146.1 GCA_018697205.1 Nitrospina sp.
ACAAAACACCTAACCCCTATTTTTTTGGGGAAAGGTCACAACTCAGATTAATTCTCGAAGCTTAATTCATTTTATAGTACAATGCTCAGCATATTCAATAAAATAGCCTTAGCCCTTCACCCATCCAATGGCTTTGACACAATATAATGGCCCCAGACTTACTATTGACTGGCTAACTAGAAACCCATAATAAACGAGCACGATTCAAGTTACCCAAATCTTAGAACAAGTTACTGAAGGTGGGCTCTCTCGCCTCTAAAGGTAACAATTCTCCAAAGTAAATATGACCTTAAACTGCCGTATATGTAAAACCATTGTTCGACCATTTATGTCTTTTGGAAAAATGCCAATTGCTAACGGGTTTCTGAATCCCGATGACTTCCCCATGGAATATTTTTATGAACTTAAGCCTATTTTTTGCGAAAACTGCTTAACTTTTCAGATTGCTGAGCAGCCAGACCCTGAAAAAATGTTTCATGAAAATTACGCCTTTTTTTCCCGCACTTCCAAGCATATGGTCAACCATTTTAGGTCCTATGCAAATTGGGTAAAGAGTGAATATCTTTCATCCTCTGATCCCTTTGTTGTTGAAATCGGAAGTAATGATGGCGCAATGATGGAAAATTTTTCGAAAAACAAAATTCGTCATTTAGGCATAGAACCTTCTGCGAATGTAGCCAAAGAAGCTAGTAAGTATGGGGTCAATACGCTGTGTTCATTCTTTAACCTAGCAACCGCTAAAAATATAGTCTCCAAGGACGGACAAGCCGATGCCATAATAGCCGCTAACGTCATGTGCCATATTCCAGGTCTTCACGACGTTGCTAAGGGAATCGATTACTTACTCAAACCGATGGGGGTTGTAATATTTGAAGAGCCCTACTTAGGCGACATGATTGAAAATACCGCCTACGATCAAATCTATGACGAACATGTCTACATGTTCTCTGTTCGTAGCATACACAATATTTTTAAAAAATACGGATTTGAGCTCATCGATGTAAAACATCAGACAACTCATGGTGGATCAATGCGTTACGTATTGGCACGTAATGGTAAAAGAACTGTCTCTAAAAATGTAGAAAAGCAAATAGCCTATGAAGATGACAAGAAATTACATCTCAGTGGAACTTACGATAAATTTCGCGAACAATGCGAAATATCACGAAAAAACTTGGTCGACACACTCCAACAACAAAAAAGAGATGGGAAGCGAGTTGTTGGCTATGCCGCAACATCAAAAAGTACCACAGTTCTGAACTATTGTGGAATCGGCCCGGACTTAATAGAATTTATTTCTGACACCACACCGATCAAGCAGGGTAAATATAGTCCTGGAGTTCATATACCAGTTTTTTCTTATGATAATTTAAAAAATAACTATCCAGATGGACTGCTGCTTTTTGCCTGGAATCATAAAGAGGAAATAATGGCAAAAGAATCTTCTTTTCTGAAAAATGGTGGTGAATGGATTACGTATGTTCCTCATGTTGCCCTAATTCGAAAATGATTCTTTGCAGCAACCCCAAAGCCCAGTATTTAGAGTACAAAGATGAAATCGATTCTGCAATTCAAGAGGTCCTTTCTAAAGGCCAACTGATTTTAGGAGAAAATGTTTTTGCCTTTGAGCAAGAGTTTTCAGAATATATAGGCTCTAAATACTCCATAGGCGTTGGTAATGGCACTGACGCACTTTTTTTGGCAATGCGCGCTATGGAATTTGGCCCTGGGGATGAAGTCATAGCGCCCTCCCACACTGCAACGGCTACGATTGCGAGCATTGCTATGACAGGAGCAACTCCCGTCTTGACCGATGTAGACCCTGTCCATCACACCCTAGACCCCACTTCAATATCTAAAGCAATCACCCCAAACACCAAGGGAGTCATAGCGGTCCACATGTATGGTCAGCCAGCAGACATGGATAAAATCTTAGATATTTGTCATCAAAATGGCTTAAAGCTTATCGAGGATTGTGCCCAAGCACCTGGGGCAATGTATAAAAATCGTCGGGTTGGTAACATAGGAGACGTGGGGTGTTTTAGTTTTTATCCAACAAAAAATCTTGGCGCATTAGGAGATGGTGGTGCTGTTGTAACCTCAGATACTTACCTTGCAGAAAAAATTAGAAAGCTAAGACAGTATGGATGGGATGAAAAAAGGGTCAGCCAATTTACCGGACTTAACAGCCGGTTGGACGAGCTTCAGGCTGCCGTTTTGCGAGTTAAACTAAAATACCTAGAAAAGGGTAACGCAAGACGGATTGCACTAGCTAAGAAGTATAAAGAAGAGTTAAACCATTTACCTATAGAGTCAGTACCTCAAAGACCAAAATGCTCGCACGTTTATCACTTATACGTCATTGAGGTTAAGGATAGAGACTCTTTAGTTTCTCATCTAAAATCATGTGGCATTATTGTTGGAATACACTATCCAGTACCCGTTCATCTCATGCCGGCCTACTTAACAAAACAAATTTCAAGGCTCAAAAATACGGAGTTTATTTCTCGAAGGGTACTCAGCTTACCTATTTACCCAGAACTTTCAGAACTAAATCAATCTCAGATTATTAGTAACCTTAAGATTTTTTTTCAACCATGAAACTAAAAATAATAGAAACTATATTCTCATCAAAACGACACTTCTTTTTTTCTCCCTTGATAAGGTTTTTGGTTTCCTTAGGATTACTGAATGTTTGGGAAGGGGTTTATCGTTCTTGGGAAGAAGCACCAGAAGATGGTAATGTTCACGAGGGAAAGATTTGGGTGAACAAGATAACTGACAGCGCAAAAAAAGCTCTTGCGGATTACCGCTCTAGGGAAGAAACAGTGTCTCTGACATCCCTCACTAAGGATTACATTCTATCCGTAGCAAGTGGAATGCTGCTAACCTCTGCTGAAAGGGACCTGTGTATTATAGATTTTGGAGGTGGTATGGGGGCAAGTTATCTTCCATTAATCGCTTCCATTCCTCACCCGGAAAAGGTGGAGTTTCATATCGTGGAAGGAAAAACTATATGCGGGCGAGGTCAAAAAATATTGAAAGAATTTTCTAAACTCCACTTCCATACTGAATTCCCTAAGTTAACCAAACCGGTCGATATCGTACATGCAGGAAGTTCCATTCAATACGTAAAAGACTGGAAGGCTTTATTGGAAAAGTTTGTCGACTATCAACCTCGCCTATTAGTCTTAGAAGATCTTATGGCAGGAGATATTCCAAGTTTTATCACAACTCAGAATTACTATGGAAAAAAAATTCGTTCTTGGTTTTTTAATATCAACGAACTGATTGAGGAGATTGAATCCCTAGAATACCGGTTAACTTACAAATCTCGATACACACGAGAAATTCTGGGGAAATTTGCCCCATTAAGAATGAAAAACTTCTCCCCAAAGTATAGACTCAACTACGGCACTCACCTCATGTTTGAGCGAAAATAATTTTAGAAATTAAAACGAAAACCTGCATCATGCATTCGCGGATTGAAGACTATCTTAAAGGTAAATCTTTTTTGATTACTGGAGCATCGGGTTACTTAGCAAGTAATCTAGCAAGTTCTCTAAAGAATATCTCTTGTAAAATCCGACGACTTACTAGAAAAAATAAATTGGCCTCATTAGAAGGAAATGCTGTATTTGAAAACGTCCAAGGCGAGATCAGTGATCGTACCTTATGGGATAGGGCCATAGAAGACGTTGATATTATTTTTCATTTCGCGGGGCAGACTAGCGTCTATGTCGCAGAAGAAAATCCTATAATTGATTATGAAGCCAATGTCCTGCCAATGCTACACATATTGGAAGCATGCAAAAAAAATGGAGCCCGGCCAGATATTCTCTTTGCAGGAACCTCGACGCAAATGGGTCTTCCTAAAAGTCTACCAGTAAATGAAACCTGTCTTGATAAACCTATTACGATTTATGACACGCACAAATGTATGGCCGAAAATTATTTAAAATACTATGCACGCATGGGCTTTGTGCGCGGAACTACACTGCGACTCACTAATGTATATGGTCCTGGACCGAAAAGTTCTAGTAAAGACAGAGGAATGCTTAATGCAATGATTCGACGTGCACTTTCTGGAGAAAACCTAACTCTTTACGGAGATGGTAAATATATTAGAGATTATATTTACATGAAGGACATAGTATCAGCTTTCCTTCTGGCTTCGAGAAATATGGATTCACTCAACGAAAAACATTTTGTAATAGGTAGTGGCCAAGGGCATTCCATTTCTGAAGTCCTTCACCAAATTGCCAAACAAGCTGCTTTAAAAACAGGAAAGCCTATTGATATAAAAAGCATTGCCCCACCCCCTGGTCTTTCTCCTATAGAAGAAAGGTACTTTATCGCCAACCCAAAAACTTTTTCTAAAATTACCGGCTGGCAGCCTAAATATTCGTTAAGCAAAGGTATTGATCAAACTCTAGAAAGTTTTATCCATCACAGCGAGCCTTAGCATTTCATTTAACATAAGTCATAAAGGAGTGATACTATGATCGGCCAATATTTTTTCTTTTTAATTCTAAATATATGAACACTTCTATATCAGCATTGAACAACAAAAAAGTTCTCATCACAGGTGGACTAGGATTTATTGGTAGCAACCTTGCTCATGCGTGCGTTAAGCTGGGGGCCAAAGTAACTATATTTGATTATCTGGATCCAAGATCAGGCGGAAATATATATAATATAGAGGGTATTGGTGATTCTGTGGAAATGGCTTTTCACGATATCTTGAACTTTGATCAAGTATCACAGTTTATTACAGATAAAGATATTATATTTAACTGCGCATCATCAACATCACATTCATTTTCAATGAGAGAGCCGTGGATTGATCTGGATGTAAATAGTAAAGGTGTAATTAATTTACTTGAGGCAGTTCGTCGATTTAATCCAGATGGCAGGTTCATTCACATAGGGACTAGTACTCAATTAGGGAAATTACAATACCAACCTAGTGACGAAAATCATCCAGAATTTCCTACAGACATTTACTCCGCTAATAAAAGCGTTTCAGAAAAATATGTTTTGATTTATTGTCGGGCCCACAACCTTAGAGGTACTGTTGTTAGGCTATCAAATGTATTTGGTCCGAGAGCTTCTATCCACAGCCCAGAATTTACATTTAATAATTTTTTTATTGGTCTTGCATTACAAAATAGAGAAATTACTGTTTTTGGAGATGGAGAACAAAAAAGGAACGTCACATATATTGATGATGCCGTTAACGCACTTATTCTTTCTTCTCAGGAAGATAAAACGGAAGGAGAAGTTCTTTTTGCTGTTAGTAATGAACATTTTAGCGTTGCTGAAATTGCCAAATTGACTGTTGAACATATAGGTTCCGGGCGTGTTTCTTTTATTAATTGGCCACGAGGACGAAAGAATATCGACATAGGCGATGCGGTAATAAGTAACAAAAAGATCAATGATCTTTTAGGATGGTCACCCAAGTTTAATATAAAAAATGGATTAAACTTAACCAAAAATTATTACCAACCTTGCCTAGACAAATATTTTCCATGAAAATAGTTGTTACAGGAGCTTTAGGCCACATCGGTTCTCGAGTAATTCGTGAACTACCTCTTCTTTTTCCTAGCGCCAGTATTATAATGATTGATGATTTGAGCACACAACGCTACTGCTCTCTTTTTAATTTACCGCCTCAAGCATCCCATACATTCATACAGGGTGATTTATTAGAATTAGATTTAAAATCATTATTTTCTGGTATTGATGTCGTTATTCATTTGGCTGCCATAACCAATGCAACAACGAGTTTTGAAAATCAGGAAGAAGTTGAGCACGTGAATTTTATGACCTCACTCAACGTAGCTGAAGCTTGCATCACCACCAACACAAAAATGTTTCTCATTTCATCTACCAGCGTATATGGAACCCAAAAAAAACAGGTCGACGAAAATTGTTCGCCTGATGAGCTTAAACCCCAAAGTCCTTATGCTGCCACAAAGCTAAAAGAAGAAACCATGGTCCAGCAAAAAGTTGCCGAGGAAGGTTTGCGCGGTATCATTCTTAGGCTTGGTACTATCTTTGGTACATCACCAGGAATGAGGTTTCATACAGCAATAAATAAATTTTGTTGGCAAGCTGTAATGGGTATTCCGATTACTGTTTGGAAATCGGCCTATGATCAAAAACGACCCTATCTCGACCTCTCCGATGCAATTCGGTGCATTATTTTTTGTTTGGAAAAAGATCTTTTCAATGGACTGGTTTACAATGTCGCCACCTTAAACGCAACGGTTAAAGAAGTAGTTAATTCAATTAAAATATTCGTTCCCACTCTAGAAATTGAATTTGTCGACAGTAAGATAATGAATCAACTTTCTTACGAAGTCCTTAATACAAGACTTACAGAAAAAGACTTTGTTTTCCAAGGAAATCTAAAGCAAGGTATTAAAAATACCATCTCCCTACTGAAAGAGTCCTCACCTCACAAATCTAAAACATTAGATTCTCAATAATTAAATTAAAAAAAGACAATAAACCATGCTTTTAAGTGAACATGGGAGAGGGAGACAGGGGATAAATTATAAAATAATTTTCAAATCAGGGAATACCTACTAAATTCGTTTCTAGCAGTTGAGCTTACTAAAAGCTGAGCAGATTATTCAAGCTCTAAATAGTGCCCTCTTTTTTATGTCGTTCTACCAGTTCGGATGTATCTTCAAGACACTGATCAATATCCATATATTTAAAAGCCCCTATTCGTCCAGCCAGAGAAAGATTGGGGATGTTTTTAAAATATTTGAATATTTCTGTTAAATTATTTTTGTAATTTAAACGATAGAAAGGATATGCGTTTTTTATTCGAACAGTTAAGTATTGCTTAACCTCATTCCTGCTTATGAAGTTATCAGATTCAAGATAATCAATACACTTTTCAAATAATTCTTCATCACTACTATTCCAAGTCTTATCATTGAAGTGACAAGTCAGCTCCAACGCCAGCATATTTTCTCCCTCAGGGCACAACTTATGATGAAAGCGGTTCGTATTACTTATCCGATTATAGGGCCTATCCATCATATAAAGATAAGCGCAATCCAAAACATCGCGCTCATGAATAACAATATACAAAACGATTGTCGATAAATACTCCAGGCTATTGGCTCTTTGAATAATCTCTGGCGAAGCTAAAGGCCTCAGAATTTGAGCAAGGCTAGAAATCGGAATTGTAGATAAAACAAGATTCACATCGTCTACAACCGTTTCACGCTCATACTGAAAATGTATATTGAATGAACCATCTTTGTTGGTGATCAATTCTGAAACATCACAACTCAGTTTGATCTTGCCGCCCTTGGATAAAAAAGATTTTTCCAATTTTTCTACAATAGCGCCAATTCCTTTTATAGGGTAATACAATGTGAGCGAAGTTTCGCGCTCTGCAACTGAAAGGCTTTCCTTTTCAAATTTCTTCAAAAAAATCAATTTCAAAGTTTTCGCGAAGGACATTTTTGAGGTTTGCGGAATGCAATCCAAAGATAGCTCTTCACAGGAAACTCCCCAGAATTGTTCTGTATATGGCTTGAAAAAAATACCATATAAATAACTTCCAAAGTTAGTGGTAGCCCATTCTTTAAAGTTCGCCTCTCTCCTTTTTTTAGTGAATAGCTTTAAGAGCGATGTCCACACGACACTTATTGAGGTGAAAAGGGCATGTTTTAAGCCCATGTTGAAGATTACATTTTTGGCAGTGAGGGGGTAGTCCAAAAACCTGTCGTGAAAATAAATTTTCGCGTCGCGTGAAAATGAAATGAGTTCGTCTTTCTCAAAAAGGTCTATCATTTCCTGTAAAATTGCTTCGTTTTGGCTAAATAAGTGATGCGGGCCTATATCTAATCTATAATCTCCACGCACAACTGTTCTCGCCAAACCACCTGCATGGTCAGCCTTCTCTAAAATCGTAACATCACACCCATTGTCTAAATATCGGATCCCTGCTGATAAGCCAGTAACGCCTGCACCAAGGATAACGATTCGCTTTTTTTTTCCTTCGACCATGTAAATATCTCCCAAGTCTCGTATCATCTTAATAGGGCAAGTTGGATTAAAAATATGTCTGAGGCACATCCTTTCTGCTAGGACATGCAAGCCAGAAATTTATTTAAATTATTAAAGAAGGAAGCTTTAAACAGATGAAGAACAGTATCAGAAAAAACATGAAAGAACTAGATATAGATACGGATAAAAAAATAAACGAAGGTCACCATGGGAAGTTTTCTAAAACCTAACATAGGATTATAAAGTAAAAGTTCACAAGTGCTACCATATTAGGAAAATCAGTTTTATCAATAAAAATTTAACCTTAAATGTATCAAAATTTTTGAACTGACAAGGCAAAAAGGTCATAATGCTTTGCAGTTGCACAGTTCACGAATATAATTAACCAGCGAACGAATCGTTTCACTCTCAAAAGTGTGTTCCCAAGCGGGCATACAAGGCGCTCGACCAACGGCTAACCCGCCCAACTTTATTGCATCAAACAACTGTTGATCGGAACGAGTTTCTAAATAATCGCTCTTTGTGTGATCACGAGGTGGTACAACCAAATATGGAGCGTTAATTCCATCGCCATGTCCTTTTACTCCATGACACTGAGCGCAGTACCGCCGATATACCTGTCTGGTTTTCTCTGTCACGGAACTTACGTCCATCATTGACTGCAATTCTTTTTGAACAATAACATCTGTTTTTTTGGCTTGAGCTTGATGAGGTTTTCGTTCGGAACTACATCCCAAAAAAAACATGAACGCAAGTAACATTGAAACTTGTATAGTTTTTATTAGTAATTCTAAAAATGTTTTTTTATTCAAAACATAAATCCATTTATTTATGGGTTTGTACGTATGTCATAAATATATTTTGTAATACGAATCGTTGTCTGGTCATCCAAGTCAAATACCGGCATACGCCCCTCATACATGAATTTTTGAGGTGTTTTCAACCAATTGAAAATCCAATCCGGTTTGAGGCGTAGTCCAGAGTCCACCA